>NZ_BAAAKJ010000312.1:0-2671 GCF_039527695.1 Kitasatospora putterlickiae | reverse complement strand
CGCCGGGCCAGCCAGTCGGCGAGTCCGCCGGCGGGGGCCTCCCGGGGGTCGAGCTGGAGGAAGTCGGCACCACCGGTTGTGGACCTGTCGACCTGCCACTGATTGGACCTGTGCACCGGTCCATTGTGCCCGGGAGGGTGGGGCCATGACCACGAGCACCCCGCGGCCCACCGCCGTCCGCGCCGACACCGGCCCCGTCCACGGCTACGTCCACGGCTACTCCCCCACCGAGGCCCGACGACTCGGCGACCAGGCCGACACGCTGGCAGGCCTCCTCCACGCCGGCACCACCTATCCGCCCGGCAGCCGGGTCCTGGAGGCCGGGTGCGGCGTCGGCGCGCAGACGGTGCACCTGCTGGACTCCAGCCCGGGCGTGCTGCTGACCGCCGCCGACCTCTCGGCGGACTCGCTCGCGCAGGCGCGGGCCCGGGTCGCCGCGCACGCGCCCGGGGCGAACGTCCGCTGGCACCACGGAGATCTGCACCGCCTGCCCTTCGCCGACGGCTCCTTCGACCACGTCTTCGTCTGCTTCGTGCTGGAGCACCTCGCCGATCCGACGGCGGCCCTGGCCGCGCTGCGCCGGGTGCTGCGCCCCGGCGGCACCCTGACCGTGATCGAGGGCGACCACGGCACGGCCTGCTTCCACCCGCTCGGCGAGGCCGCGCGGCGGGTCGTCGACCACCTGGTCCGGCTCCAGGCGGACGGCGGCGGTGACGCGCTCATCGGGCGGCGGCTGTACCCGCTGCTCACCGGCGCCGGTTTCCGGGACGTCGTGGTGGGTCCGCGCACGATGTCCGCCGACGGCGCCCGGCCCGCGCTGGCCGAGACCTTCACCCGGCGCACCTTCATCGCGATGGTCGAGGCGGTGCGGGACGACGCGGTCGCGGCCGGACTCACCACGGCCGGGGCGTTCGACCACGGTGTCGCCGAGCTGCGCCGCACGGCGGAACCGGGCGGGACCTTCCACTACACCTTCTTCAAGGCGGTCGCGGTCAACCCCTGAGCGGCCCGCCTTGGAGCGGTCAGCCACTGAGCGGCCGCCCCCGTCGGCCCGCCCTACTCCACGTCGTCCCCGAGGGTGCCGAGCACCACGCGCAGGGCGTCGATGAACGCGGCGGTCCGCGCCTCGTCCAGCCCGGCGAGGACGCGGCGCTCGGTGGCGAGGTGGTCGGGCAGGGCGCGGTCCATCAGGGCGTACCCCTCCTCGGTGAGGGCAACGTCGCGGCTGCGGCCGTCGGACCCGCTGGGGGTGCGGGTGACCAGGCCGCGCGCCTCCAGCCGGTCGAGGCGCTGGCTGATCGCCCCGGAGGTGACCATCGCCGAGCGCATCAGGCCGGTCGGGGTGAGCCGGTAGGGCGGGCCGCTGCGGCGGAGGGTGGCGAGCACGTCGAAGGAGGCGAAGTCGAGGTCGTGCCGGGCGAAGGTCTCCTTCAGTTCGGCGTCGACCAGGCGGCTCAGCCGCTTGAGGCGGCCGATCACCTCCATGGGGGAGACATCGAGGTCCGGACGCTCGGCGCCCCACTGCCGGACCACCCGGTCCACATGATCTTCGCGTTCTGCCATGCGCTCCAGCCTAAACGATGCCTTAGCGGTGAGATACCTCACAGCTCCCGCCCCCCCTCCCCCGGTTCAGATTCCTTAGCACTGAGATACATTGGCTTAGTGCTAAGGAATCGACTCGCCATCGTGCTGATCACCGCCCTCGCCCCCGCCATCTGGGGCTCCACCTACCTCGTCACCACCGAGCTGCTGCCGCCCGGGCGCCCGCTGCTCGCCGGAGTCCTCCGCGCCCTGCCCGCAGGGCTGCTCCTCATCGCGTTCACCCGCCGCCTGCCTAAGGGCGAATGGTGGTGGCGCTCGCTCGTCCTCGGCGCCCTGAACATCGGCGTCTTCTTCGCGCTCCTCTTCGTCGCCGCCTACCGCCTGCCCGGCGGGGTCGCCGCCACCGTCGGCGCCGTCCAGCCGCTGATCGCCGCCGGCCTCTCGGCCGCGCTCCTGGGCGACCGCCTCTCCGCGCGCACCCTGCTCTCCGGCATCGCCGGCGTGGCGGGCGTCAGCCTGCTCGTGCTGCGCTCCAACGCCGAGCTGGACGCCCTCGGCATCGCGGCCGCGCTCGGCGGCGCGGTGGTGATGGCCACCGGCGTCGTCCTCTCCAAGCGCTGGACCTCGCCCGCCCCGCTGCTCGCCACCACCGGCTGGCAGCTCACCGCGGGCGGTCTGCTGCTCCTCCCGGTCGCGCTGCTGGTCGAAGGCCCGCCGCCGTCCCACCTCACCGGCGCCAACCTGCTCGGCTACGGCTACCTCAGCCTGATCGGCGCGGCCGTCGCCTACGCGCTCTGGTTCCGCGGCATCCGCGCCCTGCCGCCCACCTCGGTCACCTTCCTCGGCCTGCTCAGCCCCGTGGTCGCCACCGCCCTCGGCTGGCTCGTCCTGGGCCAGGACCTCGCCCCCGTCCAGGCGCTCGGCGCGCTGATCGTGCTCGGCTCGCTCGTCGCCGCGCAGACCCAGCGACCGCGCACCCCGTCGAAGGTCGTCGCCGGGGCACCCGCCACCACCGCCGCCGTCCGCACCCGCCAGTCCGCCTGACCGCCCAACACCCCCAAGGACCCCCCATGCGCATCACCGTGTTCGGCGCGAGCGGCAACGTCGGCAGCCGGGTCGTCGCCGAGGC
>NZ_BAAAKJ010000311.1:0-611 GCF_039527695.1 Kitasatospora putterlickiae | reverse complement strand
CGACCCGAACTTTTATATTTTTGTACTGATGATGTAATAACACCTTTAATCTAAAGCGACTAAACCGTCTAAAACCAAATGCATTTCGTTTAATGACTTTGGTTTGATTATTAATGCCTTCTACGAAGCCATTATGTAGATTATACGCAAAACTGTTCATAATCTCTTTCTGCCAGTTATGAAAGGTTTCAATCGCTTTTTCAAATTCCTTCATCCCTGAAGTCCTGACCAGATCATAAAATTGGTATAAGTGCTCTTTAATATCTTTTAACCCATGCGGGGCCAATTGCTTCGCTGTTTCAAACCATAAGCGATAAGCTTCCTTTAGTTGATAAGCTCTGTTTAACTCACTTGATTTTTCCCTGTAGTAATTTAAATACCATAACTGCTTGTCCGTTAAGTTTTCATAATGCTTATAAAACACGTGGCGCATTCGTTTGCACTTCTTACGATCGTAATCATCAAACTCATTTTGTACCTTCCTTCGCACTCTTTCTAGAGCCCAATAGATATACCGGCTAAAGTGAAATCGATCAGCTACTACAACCGGTCGTCCCAAGGCTTGATCAACAGCTGCTTTGAAGGAATGACTCATGTCCATGACCACAACC
>NZ_BAAAKJ010000310.1:2298-5405 GCF_039527695.1 Kitasatospora putterlickiae | reverse complement strand
GCACCGCGCGGTGCCGGGCCCCCTCGGCGCTTCCCCAAGGCGGGTCAGGCGCGGGCGGCGTCCCGGCGCTGCTTGAGCAGGCCGGCGGCGGTGAGCAGCGCGACCAGCACGCCGGCCGCGTACAGCTGCTGCCGGTTGCCCTCGGTGGTGGTCATCAGGGCGAGGATGCCGACGACGGCGGCCATCGCGACCCAGGTGAGGTACGGGAAGCCCCACATCCGCACGGTGAGCAGTTCGGGGGCCTCGCGTTCCAGTCGGCGGCGCATCCGCAGCTGGACGACGCAGATGAACAGCCAGACGACCAGGATGGCGACGCCGGTGGTGTTCATCAGCCAGGTGAAGACGGTGTCCGGCCAGAACTTGGCGGCCAGCACGGCGGTGAAGCCGAACAGGCAGGAGGCCAGCACGGCCCGCCGGGGCACCCCGCCGCTCACCTTGGCGAGGGCGCGCGGGCCCTGGCCGCGGCCGACCAGCGAGTAGGCCATCCGGGAGGCGCCGTAGATGTTGGCGTTCATCGCGGACAGCAGCGCGATCAGCACCACGAACTGCATGATCGTCCCGGCGGCGGGCACCCCGAGGTGGCGCAGCACGGTGACGTAGGGGCCGTCGGCGACGACCGCCGGGTCCTTCCAGGAGACCAGGGTGACGACCAGCGCCATCGAGCCGATGTAGAAGACCGCGATCCGCCAGACGGCGGTGCGCACCGCGTTGGCGACGTTGCGCTTGGGGTCCTTGGACTCGGCGGCGGCGATGGTGACGGTCTCCAGGCCGCCGTAGGCGAAGACGGAGGCGAGCAGGCCGACGATCAGTCCGCTGACGCCGTTCGGCAGGAAGCCGCCCTGGCCGGTGAGATTGGTGGTGCCGGGGGCGCCGGGGCCGAGCACACCGGCCACGCCGAGCGCGCCGAGCACCAGGAAGGCGAGGATCGCGGCGATCTTGACGGCGGCGAACCAGAACTCGAACTCGCCGAAGTTCTTGACCGCGGTGAGGTTGCTGGCGCAGAAGAACACCATGAACAGGGCGACCCAGATCCAGGCGGAGACGCCGGGGATCCAGCCGTTGACGATCCTTCCGGCGGCGGTGGCCTCGGCGGCGACGCCGCAGCAGAGCATCACCCAGTACATCCAGCCGGCGGTGATCCCGGCCCAGGGGCCGAGTTCCTTCTCGGCGTGCACGGAGAAGGAACCGGAGGCCGGGCGGGCGGCGGACATCTCGCCGAGCATCCGCATGATCAGCATGACCAGCAGGCCGGAGAGCACGAAGGCCAGGATGATGGCGGGCCCGGCGGCCGCGATGCCCGCGCCGGAGCCGACGAACAGGCCGGCGCCGATGACGCCGCCGAGCGCGATCATCGACAGGTGGCGCTGCTTGAGCCCGTGCGAGAGCTGGCCGGGGGCCGGGGGAGGGGGTGGGGTGGTCCCGGGCGGCGCGGAGGACGCGGAGGAGCGGGCCATGGGAGGTGGATCCAGACTGTTCGACATGCGGTGCGAGCTGTCCAATATCCGGGGATGCGGCTGTGCATGCCAAGAATGCCCGGTCGGGGATCAGCATGCGGACCCCATCGTGACATTCCGGGCCCGCCCGCTCACGTTCCGTCGCCCCGGTGGGTCGGGACCCGACAAGGAGGGCGGGCGGGGGTTTGTCCGGATCGCCGACGGTGTTCGCGGTGATCGCCGCGTAGGTTCAGAGTGATCACTCACTTGATCCGCTGATCCTTCGATCGTCCGGATCCCCACCGTGCCGAGGAGAAGCCCGATGGCCACCGCCAGCACCCCCGTTCCGAGCCGCGCCGTCCTCGCGGACCTGCTGCCCGCCGCCGGCACCCGCCTCGGCGCCCAGGCCCGCGACCTCGCCCTGGTCGCCAGCGGCGCCGCGCTCACCGGCCTGGCCGCCCAGCTGTCGGTGAACGTCCCCGGCTCGCCGGTGCCGGTCACCGGCCAGACCTTCGCGGCCCTGCTGGTCGGCACCGCGCTCGGCACCCGCCGCGGCGTCGCCTCGCTCGGCCTCTACCTGCTGGCCGGCATGGCGGGCGTGCCGTGGTTCGCCGAGGGCTCCTCCGGCTGGTCGATGCCCTCGCTCGGCTACGCGATCGGCTTCGTGCTGGCGGCCGGCCTGGTCGGCGCGCTGGCCCGGCGCGGCGCCGACCGCTCGCCGGCGCGCACCGCCGCCGCGATGGTCCTCGGCAGCCTCGCCATCTACGCGGTCGGCGTGCCCTACCTGGCGTTCGCCCTCGACGTGTCCCTGGCCCGCGCCGCCGAACTCGGCCTCTACCCGTACCTGGTCGGCGACGCCCTGAAGGCCGCCCTCGCCGCCGGCGCCCTGCCGGTCGCCTGGAAGCTGCTCGGCCGCCGCTGAGGCTTCTCTCCCGGGCCGGGCGCGCCTGCGGGGCGCTCTGACCTGGTGCCGACGGTCGGCGCTCCAACGCCGCTCCTGCGTCGCGTCGTCCTCGCTTCTCCCTTTCGGCACCGGCGCGCCCCTCCGGCTCACCCGGCCCGGGGGCCGGAGCCGCTGAACGCGTCGCCCCCTGCGGAGCCCGGGTGTGCGGGCATGCCACACTCATGGGCATGCGCGTGTACCTGGGCTCCGACCATGCCGGATACGAACTGAAGAACCACCTCGTGGAGTGGCTCAAGGAGGCCGGCCACGAGCCGGTCGACTGCGGGCCGCACATCTACGACGCCCTCGACGACTACCCGCCGTTCTGCCTGCGCGCCGCCGAGCGCACCGCCTCCGACCCGCAGGCGCTGGGCATCGTGATCGGCGGCTCGGGCAACGGCGAGGCGATCGCCGCCAACAAGGTCAAGGGCGTCCGCGCCGCGCTGGCCTGGAGCGAGCAGACCGCCGCGCTCGGCCGCGAGCACAACAACGCCAACGTGATCTCCATCGGCGGCCGGATGCACACCGAGGAGGAGGCCACCAAGTTCGTCGAGGTGTTCCTCAACACCCCGTACAGCGGCGACGAGCGGCACACCCGCCGGATCGACATGCTCAGCGTGTACGAGACCACCGGCGAGCTCCCGCCGATCCCGGCCCACCACCCGCAGCAGGAGGGCTGACGCCTCCCGCCCGTCCCGGCTCCTCCCAGCGGCCGGCCGCGCCCCGACGGC
>NZ_BAAAKJ010000310.1:0-2290 GCF_039527695.1 Kitasatospora putterlickiae | reverse complement strand
GCCTCGTTCCCGGGCCCTCGCGCCGGGGTGCGGATCCGGCTGGACGGCGGCTGGACGGCGGCTGTGTGATCGCTGTGTGATCGGCCACAGCGCGCACCCCGGCGCACGCCGCGCCCGAGGGCCCGCGCGACGGGGCGCGCGCCGCCCGGGCGGTTCGTACGCCCTGTGCCCGTACGCCTCCTGACACTCCGGCCGCCACCCGCCGCAATCGGCCGAAACCCGCTGACGCGCCCGCGCCACCACACCGCCGTCCCCGCCCGTGCCGTCGACGCCGACCGCGAGCGCTGGATATGGTCGGTCCCCATGGCTGGCAGAGCGCCGGGCACACCGCCCCAGACGACTGCGACGAGGCCCGGCGCCGCCCCGGCGTCCGACCCCGTGACGGCCCGGTTGCGCAAGAGGCTCCGCCGGGTCCGCCGAAGGCTGCGCACCGCCGGGGTGGACTGGTTCCGCGGCGGCGCCGCCGACTGGCCGGTGCTCTGCGCGCTCGCCCTGCTGGTGCCGCTGCTGATCCTGCTCAACATCTGGTGGCCCGCCTGGGCCCCGCCCACCGCCCTGGTCCTGCCGATCCTGGCGGCGGCCCTGCTGCTGCGCCCCGGCTCGCTGGTGGTGCTGTACGCGCTGGCCGCGCTCGGCCTGTCCGCCGAGTCGGTCATCCACACCGGCCAGCGGGTGGCCAGCGACCACCCCGAGTCCTACACCTACGGGGTCACCCCCGGCGCCGCCCTGGTGGTCGGCGCGGCCGGCGTCGGCGGTCTGCTGCTGGCCCAGTTCCGCAGCCGGGTCGGCGTGCCCTGGTGGGGCGGCTCGACGATGCTCTTCGACCTGCGCGAGCGGCTGCGGGTGCAGAGCCGGGTGCCCCGGCTGCCGGACGGCTGGCACGCCGACATGGCGCTGCGCCCGGCCGGCGGGCAGTCCTTCTCGGGCGACTTCGTGGTCGCCGACCGCACCGGCCCCGGCCGGCGGGTGCTGGAGGTGGTCCTCGCGGACGTCTCCGGCAAGGGCATGGACGCCGGATCGCGGGCGCTGCTGCTCTCCGGCGCGTTCGGCGGGCTGCTCGGCTCGCTGCCCGCGCACGACTTCCTGCCCGCCGCCAACGGCTACCTGCTGCGGCAGTCCTGGGAGGAGGGCTTCGCGACCGCCGTGCACCTGGTGCTCGACCTGGACACCGGCGAGTACGAGCTGCTCTCGGCCGGGCACCTGCCGGGCATGCAGCGGCTGGCGGGCGCCGGCCGCTGGGAGGTCAAGGAGGCGCTGGAGGGCCCGGCGCTGGGCATCTACGACGGCGCCAAGTTCGAGGGCGTGCGGGGGCGGCTGAACCGCGGCGACGTGCTGCTGCTGTGCACCGACGGCATGGTCGAGGCGCCCGGCCGGGACCTCTCGGAGGGCATGGACCGGCTGATGGGCGAGGCGGACCGGCTGGTGCCGGGCGGCGGCCCGGGCACCGGCGGCGGCGCGGCGTCCCGGCTGATCGAGACGGTCGCCCGGGACATCAACGACGACCGCGCGGTGCTGCTGCTCTGGCGCGACTGAGCGGTGCGCGGCGGGCCCGCCGGGGCCCACCGGGGGCTCCTCGTCGGCCGTTTCGCGGTGGCACGTGCCAACGGCAGTCGCTGTCAAGCCCCGGAGCTGATCTTCAGCCAATTCCGGCACCGGGGAAGCGGAGCGGACCTGCCGGTTCCGGTCCGGCCCGCCGAATGTTTCCCGGCCGCTCAGCGGCACCCCGCCGACGATTCGTCAGGATGTCTCGACTATCGTCCCGGTCGGCGGAAACTCGTCTCGCATCGCAGGATATCGGCGTTCGACCGACTGTCAGACCTTTACGCAGTCGGCACGGTCGACCACACTGAGTCCGGGCGGGACTGTTCAGGATTCGGGGGATGGGGGGCGTCACATGCGGCACGACGGACATCGTGCGGCCGTACCGGGCGGCCTTCCCTCCGGCCTCGACGTGCCGGACGAACTGCCGTTCCGCCTCGGGACCGTCGGACAGGCCGGGGTCCGGCTTCGCAGGGGTCGTCCGCCGGTGGCGCCCCGCTATGAAACGAGGAAGTGAGTCCGGGTGGCACTCTCCGTCTCCGCGCTGGTCCTGTTCGGCATCATCTGCTTCATCTTCATCCGCCAGAAGCAGCTGAAGACCGGGCACTTCATCCTGGCCGCCCTGTTCGGCTTCATGCTCAACCAGAGCACGGCCGCCAAGCCGATCCAGGACTTCCTGGCCCAGATCGCCAAGTCCATCTCCAGCATCGCCAGCTGACCCCCGGACCGCCGGGCCGCCGCGCTCGCCGCC
>NZ_BAAAKJ010000309.1:1705-3131 GCF_039527695.1 Kitasatospora putterlickiae | reverse complement strand
CCGTCGGCTACCTCGCCTCCCAGCGGCTGACCGGGCCGGGCGGCTGCCCGCCCCTCGACGGCGTGCTGGGGCCGGTGTGCCTCGGCTCGGGGATGATCGCCGACGACGGCGTGCTGCTCGCGCTGCGGATCGTCCCCGACCGGAGCGCCCTGGGCGAGTACCTGGACCAGACGGAAGGGCTGGAGCGAACGCAGCCCAGCAAGGAGTGCGTGGTTCGGGGCGGCACCGAGCTGGTGCGCGGGTACCGGCAGGTCATGCTGGCCGAGCAGCAGGTGGCCGTCCAGCTGACGGGCTGTCTGAGCGGCCCCACGACGCAGACCCTCGCGGCGCTGCGGAAGGCGGTCGACTCGATCCGTCCGGGCTGGACGGCACCGGGCGGCACGTTCGCACCGGACGGCTCGTTCCTCGCGGTCTCCCCGTTCGCCACGACCAGCCGGCACGAGGTGATCCCGGGGCGCGTCTTCGGCTCCGGCGCGCCCCCGACGACGGACGGGCCGTAACCCGGGTGGCGGAACGTCGTTGAACGGGGCATGAAGAAGCGCAGCATGCTCGCCGTCGCCTCGCTCGCCGTCGGCGTCGTGGCCTCCCTGACCGCCCCCAGCGCCCACGCCGCCGTCCTCGGCGGCCAGGGCGACCTGACCGGACCGCTCCGGGGCGGGCCGCTCGCCTCGGTGCCGGACGCCCTGCCGGGGCAGGTCGGGGACGCCGGCGCGGTGGTCGGCCAGGCGACCGGCCATGTCACGGGTGAGGCGCCCGGTCTGGTCGGTCTGCCGCTCTGATGATCCGACGGGGTCTGGTGGGCTGACGGCTCTGACGGGCTGACGGGCCCGACCGGGGTGCCGGCGCCGGTCAGCCGAGCGGGGTGCCGAGGTCCTGGGTCCAGTAGAGGCCCCCGGGGCCCGTCGCCACGCCGACGCCGACGTCCTTGAACGCGCAGTCGAGCATGTTCGTCTGGTGGATGCCGCCGTCCATCCAGCGGGAGAAGACCACGGCGGGGGCACTCGGCCCCCGGTCGAGGTTCTCGCCCCACTGGGACCAGCGGTAGCCGGCGGCGGACAGCCGGGCGTCCGCCTGGCCGCCGCCGGGGGCGTCGTGGCCGAAGTAGGACCGGGCGACCATGTCCTCGGAGTGGCGCTGGGCGGCGGCGTGCAGCCTCGGGTCGATCCGCAGCGGGGCACAGCCCCGCCTGGCCCGCTCGGTGTTGACCAGGTCGACCAGCTGGCGCTCCAGGTTGCCGGCGCCGACCGGGGTGGCACTCGGCCGGGCGCTGCTCGGGCTCGCGGTCGGAGTGACCGCCGCGCTGGTCGCCGTGGCCCGGGTGTCGGCCGGGGCCGGCGCCGCGACGACCGGCGGGGTGGTACTCGGGCCGGGCACGGGCGGCCGCGCTTCGGTGGCCGGGGCCTCGGCGATCGGCGAGGCCGCGGCC
>NZ_BAAAKJ010000309.1:0-1533 GCF_039527695.1 Kitasatospora putterlickiae | reverse complement strand
CGGACGTACCGGCGGAGGCCGGGGAGCCGCCGACCGCCGCGCCCGCCGTCTGGAGGGCGAGCCCGCTCGGGGCGTCCATCGGCACCGGGACCAGCGCCAGCCCGGCCAGCAGCCCCTCGGCCGGGAAGAGGTCGCGCCCCAGCCCGTCGCAGGCGGCGCAGCCCCGGATGTGCCGGGCTATCCGCTTGCGCCAGACCGAGTTCGGCGTGCCGTCCCATCCCGCCGTCAGCTCGGCGAGGTCCGGGCAGCGCGGGTAGGCGCCGAGCGCGCGGACCACCACCCGGCCCGCCTCCAACTGCTTCTTCATCCGCTGGACGCGGACGGCGGCGTGCTGCGGCGTCAGGTCGAGCGCCTCGACGAGTTCGGCGCGGGTCAGCTCGCCGGCGGCCTCCAGCCACCACAGGGCGAGCAGTTCCCGGTCGTCCGGGTCCAGCCAGCGGGTGGCCTCGGCGACCTCCCGGCGCTGGCCGGAGAGGCCGAGCCGGAGGATGGTCAGATCGGTGAAGTCGGCGCGCGGGTCGGCCACCTCCCAGCTCTCGTCCAGCCCGCCGACCGCCGCCTGCTGCTGACCGGTCGACCGGCTGCGGACCTGGTTCATGGTGATCGCGACCAGCCAGGACCGGAACGCCTCCGGATCGCGCAGGCCCTCCAGGCCGTCCAGGGCCCGGATCATGGTCTCCTGGGCGACGTCGTCAACATCGGCGTGGCCGTTCAGCGCCCGGCCGGCGACGTTGTAGACCAGCGGGAACCAGGCGGCCACCAGCGCCTCGCGCGCCTGCGGGTCGCCCGCCTGGGCCGCGAGCACCAGCGTCGCCCCGGTCCCGCTCTGCACGTCAAGGTTCATGGGTCCGCACTCCGTCTTGCTGTCGTCCGTCCGCCGCTGCCTCCTCGGAGACCTCTGGGGAGTGCTCAGATAACAACAATTCGCGCTGATTCGGAAAATCGGGGGCCGCCGCCGTCAGGACGGCGCGGCGAAGACCTGTGTCCACCAGGGGCCGCCGGAGCCGGTCCGGACGCCGACGCCGATCTGCTGGAAGGAGCAGTTGAGGATGTTGGCGCGGTGGCCGGGGCTGTTCATCCAGGACTCCATCACCGCCGCCGGGTCCTTCTGACCGCGCGCGATGTTCTCGCCCCAGGTGCTCCAGCGGTAGCCGGCCGCCTCGATGCGCTGGTCGGCGTGGTTGCCCTCGGGGCTGGCGTGGTCGAAGAAGTCGCGGCTGGCCATGTCGTCGCTGTGGACCTGGGCGGCGGTGGTCAGCCGGCCGTCGAGGGCGAGCGGTCCGCAGCCGGCCTGCGAGCGCTGGACGTTGACCAGGTCGACCACCTGCTGGGCGAAGGAGCCGTTGGCGGAGCCGCCCGGGTTGCCGGTCGTGGTGCGGCGCGGGGCGGTCGCCGTCGGCTTGGGGGTGGTGGCGGCGGTGGCGCTCGTGGGCGCGGCGGTGGTGGTGGCCGGGGTGGTGGCGGGTGCGGTGGCCGTCGCGGTGGCGGTCGACGCCTGCGGCGCGGCGGAGCCGGTGCCCGGCGCGGCGGAGG
>NZ_BAAAKJ010000308.1:499-5563 GCF_039527695.1 Kitasatospora putterlickiae | reverse complement strand
TGCCCGACAGCGTGAGGAGGCACCAGAGCATGCCGGTCTACCAGCCCCCCGGGCAGCCCGGATCCATCGTCGACTACCGCCCCCGTTACGAGCACTGGATCGGAGGCCGGTGGACGCCGCCGGTCCTCGGCCGGTACTTCGAGAACCCCAGCCCGGTCACCGGCGAGGTCTTCACCGAGGTCGCCCGCGGCAGCGCCGAGGACATCGAGGCGGCGCTGGACGCCGCCCACGCCGCCGCCCCGGCCTGGGGCCGCACCCCGCCCGCCGAGCGCGCCCAGGTGCTGCTGCGGATCGCCGACCGGATCGAGCGGAACCTCGAACGGCTCGCCGTCGCGGAGAGCTGGGAGAACGGCAAGCCGGTCCGCGAGACGCTGGGCGCCGACCTGCCGCTGGCCGTCGACCAGCTGCGCTACTTCGCCGGCGCGCTGCGCGCCCAGGAGGGCGGCCTCTCCCAGCTCGACGAGGACACCGTGGCGTACCACTTCCACGAGCCGCTGGGCGTGGTCGGCCAGATCATCCCCTGGAACTTCCCGATCCTGATGGCCGTCTGGAAGATCGCCCCGGCGCTCGCGGCGGGCAACACCGTGGTGCTCAAGCCGGCCGAGCAGACCCCGGCCTCCGTGCTGCTGCTGGTCGAGCTGACCGCCGATCTGCTGCCGCCCGGCGTGCTCAACGTGGTCAACGGCTTCGGTCTGGAGGCCGGCCGCCCGCTCGCCTCCAGCGACCGGATCCGGAAGATCGCCTTCACCGGCGAGACCACCACCGGCCGGCTGATCTCGCAGTACGCGAGCGGCAACCTGATCCCGGTCTCGCTGGAGCTCGGCGGCAAGAGCCCCAACCTGTTCTTCGCCGACGTCGCCGCCGAGCAGGACGCCTTCTACGACAAGGCCCTCGAAGGCTTCGCGATGTTCGCCCTCAACCAGGGCGAGGTCTGCACCTGTCCCAGCCGGGCGCTGATCGAGTCCCCGGTCTACGACCGGCTGCTCGCCGACGGCCTGGAGCGGGTGCGCGGGCTGCGCCAGGGCGACCCGCTGGACACCGCGACCCAGGTCGGCGCGCAGGCCAGCGACGAACAGCTGCGCAAGATCCTCTCCTACATCGAGATCGGCCAGGCCGAGGGCGCCAAGCTGCTGGCCGGCGGCGAGCGGGCGGACCTCGGCGGCCCGCTCTCGGGCGGCTACTACGTCACCCCGACGGTCTTCGAAGGCGTCAACGGGATGCGGATCTTCCAGGAGGAGATCTTCGGCCCCGTCGTCGCGGTCACCCGCTTCGAGGACTTCGACGACGCCATCACCCTCGCCAACGACACCCTGTACGGGCTCGGCGCCGGCGTCTGGACCCGCGACGGCACCACCGCCTACCGGGCGGGCCGCGCCATCCAGGCCGGCCGGGTGTGGACCAACTGCTTCCACGCCTATCCGGCCCACGCCGCGTTCGGCGGCTACAAGAACTCCGGCATCGGCCGGGAGGGCCACAAGGCCGTCCTGGAACACTACCAGCAGACCAAGAACCTGCTGGTCAGCTACTCCCCGCAGGCCACGGGCCTGTTCTAGGGCTTGTCTGACAATTCGCGTCGCATCAGCGCGCGGCGTTGGGCGCCCGGCTGGGCGTGCCGCCGGAACGTCCTCGTACTGGACGTACTTGGACGATTCGGCGGTGCGTCCAGGCGGGATGCCCGGCGTCGTGCGCGCGGCGGGAATTGTCAGGCAAGCCCTGGCAGCACCCGGCACCGGGCGCGCGCCCCGGAAACGCGGAGTGGGAAGCCGGGCCGGCCGGCTTCCCACTCCGTACGCCACTCCCCGTGGCCCGGTCGGGGACCCCTGTGGGGGTAAATCACCCGTATCGGGATCCAAGCACATGAATCCCGGGAAATCCCCGACGCGCCGCCGACATGCGCGGCGAGTCCCGGCCAACGTCCTAAACAGGAGTCCCGACCCGCTTCGACTCCTGGGAGACCGGATGACCATCGCCACCGCCAAACTCTCCGACCCGACCGTCCGCGCCGCCGTCACCGCGATCAACGACGGCGACCGGCAGGCCTTCGTCGACCTGCTCGCGCCGGGCGCGACCATGTCCGACGACGGCACCGACCGCGACCCGCAGGACTGGATCGACCGGGAGATCTTCACCGTGCGCGGCCACATGGAGGTCCGCTCCGAGTCCGCCGGCGGCCGGACGCTGATCGCCGACTACCGCAACGAGACCTGGGGCGAGATGCGCACCGCCTGGCACTTCACCGTCGAGGACGGCCGGATCAGCCACTTCGCGACCGGCCAGGCCTGAGCCGCCCGCCCGGCCGGCGGCCCGGCGGCCCGTCAGGACACCCCGAGGCACTCCCGCACCGCCCGGATCAGCGTGCGGGAGCGGATGTCCCCGGTGACGCCGGGCTGCATGCCGTTGGTGACGTAGCCGAAGCCGATCCCGAGCTCCGGGTCGGCGAAGCCCAGCGAGCCGCCCCGGCCCGGGTGGCCGAAACTCGCCGGTGAGGCCATCGGCGCGGTCGGGCTGTGCCGGAAGAAGCCCAGCCCGAAGGTGGAGTTCACGATCAGCACCCGGTCCGGGCCGCTGACCACCGGCCCGACCGCCCGGGCCAGCGTCCCGGGCCCGAGCAGCGGCGGCGGCGTCCCGCCGCCGTGCCGGTCGACCGCGCCGATCAGCGCCGCGTAGAACCGGGCCACCGAACGCGCGGTGCCGATCCCGCCCGCGCCGGGGATCTCGGCGGCCTGCACCGCCGGGTCGTTCAGGTCCACCCCGGGCCGCACCGAGGCGAACGCCCGGGCGGTCAGCGAGGCCGGGTCCCGGTAGGCGTCCCGCACGGACTGCTTGGCCCGCAGCCGCAGCCCGCTCGGACCGGTCCTGGCGGCCTGCGGCGCGGGCAGGTCGACCAGCCGGCCGACCCGGGGCGCGGCGCCGGCGGGCAGGCCGATCCACAGGTCGAGCCCGAGCGGCCGGGCGATCTCCTCGGCGAAGTACTGGCCGACGGTGCGCCCGCTCACCCGGCGCACCACCTCGCCGACCAGCCAGCCGAAGGTGTACGGGTGGTAGCCGTGCGCCGTGCCGGGCTCCCAGGCGGGCGCCTGGGCGGCCACCGCGGCCGCCGCCCGCTCCCAGGTGAGCACGTCCTCCAGCCGCAGCGGCACGTCCAGCGCGGGCACCCCGGCCTGGTGCGACAGCAGCCAGCGCACCGGCACGCCGCCCTTGCCGGCGGCCGCGAACTCCGGCCAGTAGGAGACGACCGGGGCGTCCAGGTCGAGCTGTCCGCGCTCGGCGAGCAGCAGCGCGGTGGTCGCGGTCAGGCCCTTGGTGACCGAGCGCAGCACCTGCGCGGTGTCCGCCGTCCACGGCTCGGCCGGCGCGGGCCGCCCGCCGACCTCGGGCCGGGCGTCGCCGCCCCACAGGTCGACCACCTTGCGGCCGCGCACGTACAGCGCGAACGCCGCGCCGAGCTCCCCGTACTCGCGGAAGTTGCGCGCGAAGGCCTCCCGCACCGGTTCCCAGCCCCCGGCCGTCTCGCCCCAGATCTCCGCCACCGCGCGCCGTCCTCGTCGTTCGTACGTCCATGAATCGCCCGGAAACCCTAACCTGTCGGTCATGACCGAGCCTGCGCGGAACGATCCCGCCGATGAACTGCTGGACGTCGTCGACGAGCACGACCGGGTGGTCGGCACCGCGACACGCGGGGAGGTGTACCGCCGCGGGCTGCTGCACCGGTGCGTCTTCATCCTGGTGCGCGACCCGGCCGGGCGGATCTTCGTGCACCGGCGCACCGACACCAAGCTGTTCGCCCCGGGCGCGCACGACATGTTCGTCGGCGGCGTGGTGGGGGCCGGCGAGACCTACCGGCAGGCCGCCGTCCGGGAGGCCGAGGAGGAGCTGGGCGTCAGCGGGATCGCCCCGCGCCCGCTGTTCCGCTTCCTGTTCCGCGGCGAAGGGCTCGCCTGGTGGTCCGACGTGTACGAGGCCGAGTGGGACGGCCCGGTGTCCCCGCAGGAGTCCGAGGTGGCCTGGCACGCCTGGCTCACCCCCGCCGAGCTGGCCGGGCGGCTGGAGCGCGACGTGTTCGTCCCGGACGGCCGCGAGGCCTACCGCCGTTACCTGGAGCGCCGCCCCGCCTGACCCGCCGGGAGGTCGGGGCCGGCCGTCGGCGGAAGCCGGACGCGGGGGGGGCGACACGGCTCCGGAACCGACCGGCGGCGGCACCTGGCCGCACCGATCCGCCGTCGACGAATTAGGGTGGCGCGCATGGCATCCCGCACGCCGTCGGCCCCCTCCCCCGTGTCCGCGCCCGCCCGCGGCGACCGCCCGGAGCCCGCCGGGCGCCCGCGCCGCCGGCTCAGCGTGGACGAGCGGCGCGAGCAGCTGATCGCCGTGGCGCTGGAGCTGTTCAGCCACCGCCCGCCGGAGGAGGTGTCGATCGACGACATCGCCGCCGCCGCAGGCGCCTCCCGGCCGCTGGTCTACCACTACTTCCCGGGCAAGCAGGCGATCTACGAGGAGTCGCTGCGCCGGGCCGGCCGGGAGCTGTCGGCCCGGTTCGAGGAGCCCGCCGAGGGCCCGCTCTCCGAGCGCCTCCACCGGGTGATGGGCCGCTACCTGGACTTCGTGCAGAGCCACGGCCCCGGCTTCGCGGCGCTGCTGCGCGGCGGTTCGGTGACGGCCAGCACCAGCACCTCGGCGGTGATCGACGAGGTCCGGCAGGCCGCGCACGACCAGATCCTCGGCCACCTGGCACTGCCCTCGCCCAGCCCGGGGCTGCGGCTGACCGTCCGGGCCTGGATCGCCAACGCCGAGATCACCTCGCTGGAGTGGCTGGCCGACCGCTCGGTGCCGCTGGAGGACCTGCAGCTGCACCTGGTGCAGGAGTTCGTGGCGGCGCTCACCCTGACCGCCGCCCGGGAGCCCGCGCTGGCCGCCGAGCTGGCCGGACTCCTCGCCGACGAGCGTCCGGACGGCCCGACCGGGCGGCTGGTCGGCGACCTGGCGCGCCTGCTGGCCGCCCCGGGTCTGGCCGACGCCCTGACCGCGCTGGCCGCCGGTGCCGGCCCCGCCCCCCCCCCCCCCCCC
>NZ_BAAAKJ010000308.1:0-480 GCF_039527695.1 Kitasatospora putterlickiae | reverse complement strand
GGCCTCTGATAGGAATGTGCACGGATCTGACGGCCCGCCGGTCACCCCCCGGGCCGGGGTCCACGGACCACGAACGCACAGCGAACAGAGCGGGGGGCTCAAGAGTTGACCCAGGACGGCCAGTTCAGCGCGGAGGCCAACCCCTTCGCGGCCGCGGAGCGGGTCTCCGCGACCCTCGGCAGCCTCACCGACGCCCTCTTCGGCGCCCGGACCTCGCGCCACCCGGCGGCCGCGCTGACCGCCCTGCGGGCCACCGCGCACCCGGCCGCGGACGCCCTGTTCCACCTGCCGCTGGCGCCCAACGGCCCGGTGCACACCGCCGTCGACCGGCTCGGCACCGTGGTCACCGCCGGCACCGCCCGCCCGGGCACCGGCGCCGCGCTCGCCCCGCTGACCACCCGGGCGCTGCTGGCCCGGTACGTCACCGCCTTCGAGGTCCGCGGCGCGGCCGCCGGCCCGGCCGGGGAGCTCACCGCCGAG
>NZ_BAAAKJ010000307.1:16318-34648 GCF_039527695.1 Kitasatospora putterlickiae | reverse complement strand
GCAGGTAGCCGGCGGCGGCGAGCCGGCCCCAGAGCAGGTCGGCGAGCGCCTGGACCATCCGGGTGCGCGAGCAGGTCCGGGACTCCAGCCACCAGTCGCCGGCCGCGAGCACCATGCCGGTGATGGCCCGGCCCCAGGCCTCGGCGATCAGTTCGCGGTCGGCGCCGAGGTCGACCTGGTCGGCGATGGCCCGGGTGATCTCCTCGGCGATCTGCTGGAGCGCCGGGGCGAGCGCGTTGCCGGCGCCGCTCGGGTCGCCCGGTTCGGGGTGGGTGAGCAGCCGGTAGACCTGCGGGCGGGCCTCGATCCCGGCGAGGTAGGTGTCCAGCACGTGCTCGACCCGGTCGCGGCGTTCCAGCGGTTCGGCGAGGGCGGCCCGGACGGCGGCCAGCAGCCCGCCGGTGTGGCGCTCGGTCAGGGCCCTGATCAGGCCGTTCCGGTCGCCGAAGTGCCGGTAGAGGATGGGTTTGGTGATGCCGGCCTCGGCGGCGATCGCGTTCATGCTGGCGCCGGGGCCCTCACGCTGGACGACCCGGTCGGCGGCGTTGAGCAGCTGTTCCCGGCGGGGCTCTGGGTCCATGCGCGGTTTCCTCGTTTCGGGTGGGTGCGGGCGTTGACACCGGTTACCAAGCAGTAGCAGACTCCCACGATGTTACCGGTGGTAACACCCAGGTCGGTCGCACCCTTTTTCGGAGGCCCCCACCCATGAGCACCTTCTCCCTGGACCCGGGACCGGACCAGCTCGCCGTCCGCGACTGGCTGCACGGCTTCGCCGCCGACGTGATCCGGCCCGCCGCCGCCGAGTGGGACGAGCGCGAGGAGACCCCCTGGCCGATCATCCAGGAGGCCGCCGAGCTGGGGATCTACTCGCTCGACTTCTACGCCCAGCAGTACTTCGACCCCTCCGGCGTGGGCATCCCGATCGCCATGGAGGAGCTGTTCTGGGGCGACGCCGGCATCGGCCTGTCCATCGTCGGCACCACCCTCGCCGCCGTCGCGGTGCTCGCCAACGGCACCGATGAGCAGATCGGCACCTGGGCACCGCAGATGTTCGGCACCCCGGACGACGTCAAGGTGGCCGCGTTCTGCTCCTCCGAGCCGGACGCCGGCTCCGACGTCTCGGCGCTGCGCACCCGGGCGGTGTACGAGGAGGCCACCGACGAGTGGGTGCTGAACGGCACCAAGACCTGGGCCACCAACGGCGGGATCGCCGCCGTCCACGTGGTCGTCGCCACCGTCGACCCGGCGCTCGGCGCGCGCGGGCAGGCGTCCTTCGTGGTGCCGCCGGGCACGCCCGGGCTCGCTCAGGGGCAGAAGTTCAAGAAGCACGGCATCCGCGCCTCGCACACCGCCGAGGTGGTGCTGGACGCCGTCCGGGTGCCGGGACACTGCCTGCTCGGCGGCAAGGAGAAGCTCGACGAGCGCCTGGCGCGGGCCCGCGAGGGCGTCCGCACGGGCGGGCGGAACGCCGCGATGGCCACCTTCGAGGCCTCCCGGCCGGCCGTCGGCGCGCAGGCGATCGGGATCGCCCGGGCCGCGTACGAGGTGGCGCTCGACTACGCGCGGACCCGGGTGCAGTTCGGCCGCCCGATCATCGACAACCAGGGCGTGGCCTTCCAGTTGGCCGACATGAGGACCCGGATCGACGCGGCCCGGCTGCTGGTCTGGCGGGCCTCCTGGATGGCCGCCACCCGGCAGCCGTTCACCGCGGCCGAGGGGTCGATGTCCAAGCTGTACGCGGGCGAGACCGCCAAGTGGGTCACCGCGCAGGCGATGCAGATCCTCGGCGGCAACGGCTTCACCCGGGAGTACCCGGTCGAGCGGATGCACCGGGACAGCGCGATCTACTCGGTCTTCGAGGGCACCAGCGAGATCCAGCGCCTGGTCATCGCCCGCGCCGTCTCCGGGCTGCCGATCCGCTGAGCGGGGCGGGCCTCCGTCCCTAGCGGGCGGCCCAGAAGGTGAGCCCGGCCGAGAGGGCGCCCACCGCCGTGCCGACGACCGTCTGCGCGGCGGTGTGGTCCCGCAGCACCACCCGGGACCAGCCGATCAGCGCGACCGGCGGGTACAGGAGCAGCCACCACGGACCGAGCGCGACGGCCAGGCAGACCACCGCGCCGCTCGCCACGGCGGTGTGCACGGAGACCTTCCACCAAGCGGTGATCACCAGGATCGGGACCAGCGAGGCGAACATCGCCAGCACCACGGCGGTGAGGTCGCGCGGCGCGTGCGCCAGGAGCATCCCGGTGAAGCCGACCGCGACCGAGACCATGATGAGCGGGAAGAGCGTCAGGCGCCGGCGGCGGTTGCCGACGTGCCGGTCGCCCACGGTGCCCCGGCGCATTCCGAACCGGATGAGCAGGGTCGGGACCACGGCGGTGAAGAGGGCGGCGAACACCGCCCAGGCGAGGCCGTTCCAGCCGTAGCGGGCCCCGCCGAGCAGGAGCAGCATCGCGACGATGACGTTCTTCGGCTCCAGGCCGTCGGTGATCCTGCGGGCCCAGGGCGTCGAGGGCGTGGGGGCGGTCATCGCGCGGTGCTCCAAGGGGACGGCGGTGGATCGGTCGTATTCGATCGCGTGATCGTATCGACCGGCCCCCGGGCCGCCGTCCCCGGAGAGGCTCAGAACCGGGGCGGGCGGCGCTCCAGGAAGGCGGCGAGGCCCTCGTGGACGTCGGACGCCTCGCGGGAGCGGCGCTCCCAGGGGGCGAGGGCGGCGGCGGCCTGCTCCGGCGGGACGGCCAGGGCGGCCTTGACCGCGCCGATGGTCTGCGGCGAGCGGGTGGTCAGCAGCCGGGCGAACTCCAGGGCCGCCGCGTCCAGTTCGGCGGCCGGCAGGACGCGTTCGGCCAGGCCCAGCCCGGCCGCCCGGGGCCCGGGCAGCAGCTCGCCGGAGAACAGCAGGTACTTGGCGCGGGCCGGGCCGACCAGCCGGGTCAGCCGCAGCGTCGGCACCGCCGGGTAGACCACGCCCAGTTTGGCCGGGGTGATGCCGAGCCGGGCGTCCTCGGCGACGAACCTCAGGTCGCAGGCGAGCGCCAGCTGGCAGCCGCCGCCGACGCAGGCGCCGTGCACCACGGCGACGGTCGGGTGCGGGAAGGCCGCCAGCGCCTCCTCGGCGGCGACGTTGACCGCGTGGTAGGCGTCGGCGCGGTCCGGATCGCCGTAGACGACGGCGAGTTCGCCGATGTCCGCGCCGGCGCTGAAGGTGCCGCCCGCGCCGGTGACCAGCAGGGCGCGCACCCCCGGCTCCTCGGCGAGCCGCTTCAGCACCCCGGGCAGCGCCTGCCAGATCGCCAGGGTGAGGGCGTTGCGCTGGTGCGGGCGGTCGAACTCCAGCACCGCGACGCCGTCCTCGCCGAGGTGGGCGTTGAGGCCGTCGGTCTCGGTGGGCAGCGGGGAGCGCTCGCGCGTCAGCAGCGGCCGGGTGGCCATGGGCACCTCCGGGAGGGTGTGGGTGCGGACACTCTCCCAGAGGCCGTTCCCCCGGGGCGCGGCGGTGCCGGTGGAGCCGTCCACCGGCGCCGCCGACGGGCCGTCAGGAGGCGGGGGCGCCCTGCGGCTTCCACTCGTGGGTCAGCAGCGACCAGACCTCGCCGTCGTGGTGGACGCCGCCGTGCAGGTAGCTCTCCCGCAGCACGCCCTCCAGGGTGAAGCCCAGGCGCTGGGCGATCGCGCGGCTGCGGACGTTCTCCGGCCGGTTGTGCCACTCGATCCGGTGCATGCCCCGGACGGTGAAGGCGTAGTCGATCAGGTGCCGGACGGCGGTGGTGATCAGGCCGCGGCCCTGGCCGGCGGGCTCGGTCCAGACCCCGATCTCGCAGGTGCCGGCCTTGGCGTCGAACTGGACGAACATCACGCCGCCGACCAGTGTGCCGTCCAGCCAGATGCCGTAGAGGCGGGCGGTGTCGGCGGCCTGCCGGTCCGCGTAGCGCTGCAGGACGGCGCGCGCCGAGTCGAGGTCGGTGGCGAGGGCGGCCCAGCCGATCCAGGCGTCGATGTGGGCGCGGCCGCGCTCGATGTGCTCCAGGTACTCGGGTGCGTGCCAGGGCTCCAGCGGGCGGAGCTCGGCGTTCTCGGCGAGGGGGACGGCGAACATGGGCTGGCCTTTCGCGGCGAGGGGCGGTCTGCGTGCGTCCGTAACAAACGTTTGGTACGTAAGATAACCCCATGACACCGGCCCGTGGAGATCATGAAGCCCGCCGAACCGAGGTTTCCGAGGCGGTCTGGCGGGTGCTCTCCACGCGCGGTTTCGAAGGGCTCACGCTGCGTGCGGTGGCCGCCGAGATGGGCGCCAGCACCGGGCTGTTGACGCATTACTTCCCCAGCAAGAAGGCGCTGGTCGCGCACGCGCTGGAGGTGCTGGACCGGCGCTCGCTGGCCCGGCCGAGGCGGCTCGCGCCGGCCGAGGGGGAGCCGCCGCCCGAGGGGCTGGCGCGGCTGCGGGCGGCGCTGCTGGACGTGCTGCCGCTGGACGGGCCGGGCCGGGCGGGCAACCGGATCTGGGTGGGCTCCTGGGACGTCGCGCTGGCGGATCCGGAGCTCGCCGGGGCGCACGCGGCGCGGTACGCGCGGGCGCGCGGGCTGCTGACGGAGTGCGTCGAGGCCGCGCGGCGGCTCGGCGAGCTGCCGGCCGGTCCGCCGGCCGACGAGGTCGCGGCGGCGGCGCAGGCCTTCGTGCTGGGGCTGGTGGTGCAGGCGCTGTTCGCACCGGCGGAGTTCCCGGCGCGGCGGCAGACCGGGCTGCTGGACGACTACCTGGCACGGCTGGTGGCGGGCGGGGACGGCGACCGGCACGCGGGCGGGCACGGCGGCGGTTCGTCGGCGTAGCGCGCGCGGGCCGGAGTGTTTCCGGGAGCGGAATTCCCCGGCGGGGTCTTTTCGGGGCGTGCATGACACGGATGGTCACGGCTTATGCGCGCTCGGTGCCGGACGGCGCGGGAAATGCGCGGAGTGCGCGGCGCCGGACGTGGCGCGGTGTCGGGTGGCGCCCCCAGCAGGATTCGAACCTGCGACCTACCGCTTAGAAGGTAGTGGCGCCTGAGCGCTGTGCTCACCTGGCGTTTTGCCTGGTCGTGAGAGACCGATTGGAGTGCAGGCGGTTGGTCTCTACGCGATCACCGATTGGCTTGATATCGCTCACCGTCACCGGATATGGAACCGCCCCCTCGCCAGCGTACTGGGAGGGGGCAGCCCCCGGCTGTGGCCCCGCCATCTGGACGGGACGCGGCCTCGTGCAAGACGCGCTACCACAGCCGAGCTGTAGTGCCGAGCCGATTTACCCACTTGGGTAAGGCTTTACGCAGGTCAGGGCCTTAGGCATGAGCAAGTGAGTGCCGATGATCAACAGCCGGACCTTCAGCAGCAGCGCTGGGAGGTGGGCGCCCGACTGCGGGCGCTACGGCTAGCCAGGGGGCTCAGCCAGATCCAGCTCCAGACGCGTTCCGGCGTCGACAACAAGACCATCAGCCGGTACGAGAACGGACACCGGAACGCAGGCCTCGACGACCTGACGCGACTGGCGCACGCCCTTGAGGTCCCTGTGTGGAGGTTCTTCCGGGAGCCGTAGCCCTGACCTGACCCGGTCCGCGCTAGTCGGCCGGCGGCGTGGGCGGCGGCGGCGTCTTCGGCGCGGACGGCGGTGCCTTGGGTCCGCCGATCCCCCCCGACCCGCCGGACGGGTCTTTCTGCGGTGCCATCTCGGTGTCCTCCTCTTCCTCGGTCGGCCCCAGCTCGTCCAGGGCCTCGGCGATCTCCGCCGGGATCACGCCCGGCGGGAGCAGGGTGGTGCGGCCGGTGCGGCCGGGGCCGCGGCTGCTGCCGCGCTGGGAACCCCACCGGCCCTGCCGGTCGGGGGGGATTGTGCTGCTCATGGCGTCTCCTGAGGTGGCCCCGGCCCGGGCGGCCGGGGCGTCTATCCTGACGCCGGACTCAGGCTCGGCGCCGGACTTCGGTCGGATCAACGAGGGCCTAGGCCGTCGTGTGCGCGGTCGCGCCGCGCGCGGATACCTCGTCGTCGACCGAGCGCACCGGAGCGGCACCCGGATGCCTGGATGATCAGAACACGGTGTCCGGGTTGTCTCGCGTCTTGTTCCGCAGCCCCTTCGCGGCCCTGATGGCCTTGCCGAGACGGTGCCGCTCCTCGTTGCCGACGCTGCCGTCCTCGACGGCGAAGCGGGCCATCTCTGCGTGCTCGGCAGCGGTGCCAGCCCGTTCCCCGGCAGCGGCCTTAGGTGGAGTCGAACCCTTGACCGGTCCCGGACTCTGGGACAGCAGTTTGCTTATGAGGTTCTTCGCCATGTCGGTAGTCCTAGGTAGTGGTGGCAAGCAGTAGTGCGATGACCAGCAGGAGCGCAGCGACAGTGACGGCGTACGCCGCTGCCCACCGGGCCGGGGCCGGAGGACGGCCGTCCGGCCACGTGGCGGCCGCCCGGTAGTCGTCCTGGGTGTCGTCGTTCATCAGTGCGCAGCGGTGTGGTGGCGCCGCATGAGAACGCACGCGTCCGTGAGGGCGCTGGCGTCGCGGACCTGCTCGGCGGCGGCGTGCTGCGCGGCGAGGTGGCGGCACGTCGCACACCGGGCCTTCGGTCTGAGCAGCACGCCGGCCTCGGGGGCGGCGTCAGGAGGCTGCGGCATGCCCGGCCTTCCCCTGGTAGTCGCCGCGGGCCACCTGTCTGCGGATCCAGGACTGCGCGCTCGACGCGATACCCCACCGCAGGACGCAGCCGCGCTCGCGAACCGGTTCACCCGTCGTGGTGTCCTCGACCACCCACAGCCCGGGGTGCCTCCCCTGTCGGGGCTCCTGCACCACCCGGTACCGCTCGGCGTGCCGCTGCCTGGCTGTCCGGCCGTCACCGCGGCGGACACGGATCATGATCCGGCTGTCCGGGAGGACGACCGGGAAGTCGAGCTGGCCGCCGTCGAGCGCCGCCTCGACCTGTTCGGTGGCCCCGGTGCCGAAGAGCCAGCGTAGAGCGGCGTACTGCTGGTCCCCGACGTCCAGCTCCCGGACGGCCTGCCAGACGGCGGTCAGAGCCGCCGCCGGCGGCAGCGGCGTCGGGTCGAGGCGCCCCTCGACGCTGACGGTCCAGTCCTCACCTGCGGTCCAGCCCACTCGTCCTCCTCGATGCCGTGGCGGCACCGATCATCCGGCCGCGCTCATGAGGCCAGCGTGCCCGTGGCGGTGAGGCGCGGGCAGCGTGTGCGTACGTCGTGTCCGCGTACTTCGCTTCACACCCCGTGTGAAGCGAAGTGCTCTACATTGCTGACACAGCATCAGCAGGAGGTCACAGGTGGAGCCGAACCCACTGCTCGACGCCCTCATCGATGAGGCGGGTATGTCGCACGCTGGACTCGCAGCCCGGGTCAACGGCGTCACCGGTACCGGGTACGACCACACCGCCGTCGCCCGGTGGATCAAGGGCCAACGCCCTCGGGGAGCAGTGCCCGACGCCATCTGCGCCGTGCTCAGCAAGAAGCTCGGCCGCCCCGTTGCGCTCGACGACATCGGGATGGGCCAGCCCGAAGGAGCGACGTCGACCGCGCTGCCCAAGTACCTCGATCGAGCGACAGCTCTGTGGAGATCGGACGGCCAAGCGCGCCCCGAAGTGCAAGCCGTCCCGGCGGTGACCGGCACGGCTGCGATCACGCCGGTCTGGGAATGGGAGAACCCGCCGGACGATCGCGATGTTTCCCGCAGGGGTGCCCCTCGTGTCGGCGCGTCGGACGTGCAGATGCTGCGGACCGCCCGTAGTCGGTACGAGCAGATGTACCGAACGGCCGGCGGCGTCGCCACGAAGGGGCGAGTCGTCGCCTTCCTCACCGACCACACCGCCCCGCTCATCCGCGGGTCCTACTCCGATGTCCTTGGCCGGGACCTGCTGCGCGCTGCCGGAGGCCTCGCCGCCGTCGCGGGCATCTGCTCGTACGACGCAGACGCCCAGGGCCTCGCGCAACGCTACTTCCACCAGGCGCTCCGGCTCGCCAAGGCGTCCGGCGACCGCGCCTTCGGCGGGTACGTGATAGCGCTTCTCGTCAACCAGGCGCTGTTCCTTCGGGACTACCGGCAAGCTGTCGCTTTCGCCGAGGCTGGCGTCCGGTCCGCCGGCCCGCACATCAGCCACGCGCTCGCGACCGACCTCCACGCAATGCAGGCCAAGAGCTTCGCGCGCATGGGCGACGCCGCCTCGGCGCACGCGGCCATGGCCCGCGCAGAGGCCGCCGCCAGCCGCATCCGACGCGACGAGGAGCCACCGGAGACCGGCTACGTTCAGCCGGGCCTCGTCGAGGCGCAGCTCGCCGAGACGCTCATCAGCCTCGGCGACTGGAGCACAGCCCGGCAGTATGCCGAGGAGGCCGTCCAGAGCCAGGCACACGCACGAGGCCGCGTGCACCGCCTGGCCACCCTCACCACGGTGGACCTGGGCCGGAGCGAGGCTGAGCAAGCCGCCGCCCACGCAGTCGGTGCCCTGGAGCTGGCCGCCGGGATGGAATCCAGGAGGCTCCGGGACCGCTTCGTGGCGCTCCGGCGGCAGCTCGCGGACCACCGCACTGCGGCGACGCGCGACGCTGTCGACCGGATCGACGACGCCCTCGCGGTACCGCTGTGAAGACGTTGGGATACTGACGCCGAAGTCGGCGATCAGCAGGGCAGAGGAGCACAGCGTGTCGGTGTGGCGGAACCTGAGCGAGCGCACGGTCTATGAGAACCGGTGGCTCAAGGTCAACTTGGCCGACGTTGAGCTGCCCGACGGGCGCCACCTCGACCACTACGTCCTCCGGCAGCGCCCCGTTGCTCTCGCCACTGCCGTCAACGAACGGAATGAGGTGCTGCTGCTGTGGCGGCACCGGTTCATCACGGACAGCTGGGGGTGGGAGCTGGCTGCCGGCGTCGTCGAGGCTGGCGAGAGCCTGGAGGAGGCCGCCGCGCGGGAGATGCTCGAAGAGACCGGATGGCGGCCGGGCCCTCTCCAGCATCTCCTCACCGTGGAGCCGTCGAACGGCCTCGCCGACGGCCAGCACCACATCTACTGGTCCGACCGGGCCGAGTACGTCGGGCACCCCAAGGACGATTTCGAGTCAGAGCGACGCGAGTGGGTACCGCTGTCCTCCGTGCCGAGCCTTGTGGCCAAGGGAGAGGTCCGGTCGGCGAACGCCGTCGCCGGGCTCCTGATGCTGCACCACATCCGCCGGAACTGACGCGTCCGGCACCGCCTGAAACGACGAAACGCCCCCGTCCCGGCATGGCCGGGGCGGGGGCGTGGTGGTTCAGCGAGCCTGCTGCTGGAGATCCCTGACCGTGGCCTCGACTCGGTCCACGGCATCCCTCAGAGATAGACCCGAGTTGGGGTGCAGCTCGTGTTCGACGGCATCCATGCGCTGCGCGAGCTGGCCAACCTGGGCGAGCTGGGCCATCACACCCGGCCGAGCAGGAACACCCGGCCGCGCGGGCGTCCCAGTCCAATCGTCCGCGATCTCCTCCGCCCGGGCAACGAACCGGGCGACACCTCGGACGAACTTCCAGAGAAGGCCAAGGCCTGCGGCAACCGCGACGGCCGCCGCCGACCACAGGACGGCCTGGTCGACGGCGGAGACACCGGTCACTCGCGGCTCCCCACCGACAGCCGAACCTGCAGCGCGGGCCGGCCCGGCACCGGCGCGGTCACCTGCGTCCGGGTCCACATCGCGATCCCCGCAGCGACCAGACTCATCACCACCGCCTGCCGGTCCGCGGACCAGTCCAGACCAAATCCGACGCCGAGCGCGATCACCGCCTGGACCACGCCCAGGATCGCCGCCGGCGCGCCGTCGTGCACGATCACGGCCACGACCAAGCCCACGACCGCTGCGGCGGCCGCGTTGATCAGCGTCTGCTGGTCGGCGCTGACACGGAGGCCGAACGCCGAGGCAGCCTTCACGAGGACGCTGACGAGGGCGAGCCAGAGCGCAGGCTCACGGCCGAAGATGCGAGGCATCAGGACTCCTTCGTGGTGAGGTGAACGGTGATCCCGGCGATGGCCTGCTCGATCCGGGCGACCAGGGCATTCGGGTCGATCTGGCTGCCGGCGGCGATCTGCTGGGCGAGCGCGGTGATCGCGGCGGACTGCGCGGTCACCTGCGCGGACAGGGCGGAGATCTGGGAGCCTGCCAGCTTGGCGCCGTTCAGCGCCTCCCCCACCGTCGGTCGGTAGCCGTCCGGCAGGACCGCGTAGTCCGGCATCGGGGCGGCCAGCAGCAGCGCGGGCAGGTCCACCCGCAGCGCGGCGAGCGCCGCGTCCGCGGTCTTCGAGCCGTTCAGCAGCTCAGCCACGGTCGGCACGTAGCCGCCCGGCAGCGTTGCGAGCGGAACCGGGGTGGCGAGCAGCTGCTCCGGGGTCATGTCGGTCTCCAGGGGGGCGGGCGCCGGGGCCGGCGCGGGGGGCTTCGGGGCGGCCGGAACCTGGCCGGCGGCGACCGCGAGCAGGCGCTCGATCGGCAGGTCACCCGGGTCGCCGTGATCGTTCTCCGGCGCGTGCTGATGGCCGCACCAGCCGCGGAAAGCCGACCACTGCGCGACGGACATTCGGACGCGGCTGCGGCCGTACGAGGACGGGTACGGCAGCCACTCCAGGCCGCTCGTCAGCGGGATCCCGTGCTCGTCCCGCAGCCAACGCATCAGCCACGCCAGGTCCCGCACCGCCCAATCCGGCGGCTTCGGCCAGTAGATGTGCTCGACGCCGCGACGCGTCCACGCGTCATGGGTCGTGGGGTCGCACGTGCCGACGAGCTCGATCTGGAAGACGTTCGCCGTGTTCGTCTCCACGCCGCCCGGGGCGTTGACCAGGGCGCGTGCGGACTCGTCCACGTCGAAGTGCTGGTACCAGACCAGCCGCCGGGCCGCGAAGTCCGGCAGCGCGGTGACGGTCGGCGCCGACCGGCCACCGTCGTAGTCGTAGAGCTTCGGGCCCTCCGTGGTGTGCAGGAGGGCGCAGTTCACCTCCATGTCGGAACCGGTGAACGGACGGCCCCGGCCGAAGAACAGGTTGAGGTTGGCGCCGGGGATCTTCTGCGGTCCGGACCTGGCCATCAGGGCGCCTCCTGGGTCGGGCCGGCCAGCGGCTGCGGCGCGTCGGGGATGAGGGTGGCCAGCCAGTGCAGGTGGCCGACGGCCTCGGTGGCGGCCTGCTCGACGGCGGCCTTCAGGAGCAGCGGGTTCGGGGCCCAGACGGTTCCGGTGTAGGCGGGCACCGTCACCACGGAGAGCTGGGCGGTCATGCTGTAGTCGTCGGGCATGACGGTGATCGAGGCCGTGATCGTCGGCGTGTTGCGGCGGTTCGGTTCGGCGTCGGCGACCACTACGGCGACCGGCAGGCCCTGTTCGATCACCGTCGCGGTCGCGCGGCCCATGTAGTCGAGTTCGAGGCCCCAGGGGTGGGCGGGGTCGATGTCCATCGGTCTCCTGTCAGAGGGATTGGCGGGCCCACAGGCCCTTGTGCCAGAGCGTGCAGGTGCCCGTTCCGGCGGTGCGCTGGACCTGGAGCAGCAGCGTCCCGGACTGGCCGTAGGTCAGGCCGTGGGCGGCCGGGTCGGCGGTGAAGTTCGCGACAGCGTCCGTCGCGACGGCGATGAGGGTCGGGCCGAGCTGGACCAGGGGGCCGCCGGTGTCGAGCATCAGCCGGGCCTGGCAGGTGGTCGTCGTCGGCGCGGACAGGCTGTACTCGGCGGCGACGACGGGATGGTGGGCGTGCCAGGTGCCCCGGTGAATAGTGGTCCAGGCGGCGGAGGTGAAGGTGAGGGCACTCGCGAGCGGGATCGGGACCCAGGGTCGGGCCAGGCCCCACACACGGTCGTCGCCGAGCACCGGGTGCCCGGCGCCGTCGTAGACGGTGACGGTCTGCGGGCCGGCGCCCGCGGCGGCAACCTCCAGGGCGATCGTGCCGTCGGTGCGCCAGATGCGGCCGACACGCTGCGCCCCGTCCTGGCCGAACAGCATCTGGTCGCCGACGCCGGACGCCTGGAGGACGCGCAGCGCCCGGGTGCCGCCCACGACGAGGTCCCCGCCGGACGCCGTGTTCTGCGGCGGGCGGATCTGCGCGCGGCCGGTCGTCTCCCGCAACTGCTCCTCGATGCGGCGTAGACGGTCGAGGATGTCCTCCTGCTGCACTGCCATCAGGCCGCCTCCAGGTACAGGTCGGTGCTGCGGGCGCTGCGCCGCTCGGCGGGCTGCACCCGGTAGCCGATGACGCGGTAGCGGGCGACCAGGCCGTCGTAGTGCCAGGTGTCCCGCAGGCGCAGGCGCACGTGGGAGCCGAGCGGCGGCCGGATGCCGGTGACGGTGACCTGCGGGACCGCCACCGGCCGGGCGGCGCGGGCGAGGTCGGCGCCGGCGTGCTCGTCGAGGACGTCCTGCGTCTCCACCGTCGAGTAGTCCGAGGTGCCGTCCAGGCGCGGCCAGCCCTGCGCCCAGTCGGCCGGGCTGGTGAGCAGGGCCGACATGAGCGGCACGGACTCCGAGCCCATGTCCGTGGACGTGGACGCGCCCCGGGACTGCCAGGCGTTGGCCATCGTGGTGGCGTCCTCGGGCAGGCTGTAGGAGCCGACGAGGGATTTCGGGATGACCAGGTCGGCGGTGCCGACCGTGATCTTCGGGTAGCCGAGGCGCAGGAAGCGGTGGCGGGCCCCGGTGTCGTCCGCCCATACCTGGATGCGCCACTCGAAGCCGTTCTCGACAGCGGCGAGCTTGTCGAGGAGGTCGCCGACGTAGGGCAGGTCGTAGCGCGAGTAGGAACGGTCGCGCGGGACGCCGGACGTCTGGGTGTGGTCCATCTCGATGCCGAGGTTCCCGCCGGCCTGGACCTGGGCGTAGGTGGTCAGCTGGCGGGCGATGGCGAACTGGTCGGCCCCGGCGGCGACGAGGTCGGCGTACAGCAGGCGGTGCGATCGGAGGAAGGACTCCAGGCCGGCGGCTTGGATGTCGCAGCTGTAGCCGGCGCGCGGGTCGCGCTTGCGGGTGCGGGTCCACAGGGCGCCGCTCCAGGTGAGTTCGCCGTCCTCGACGAGGTGGACGATCGTGCGCCCGGGGATCAGGGCCTCCCGGATGCGCCGGGCCGTCCTGGTGTCCGGCACCGGGATGGTGGCGGACAGGCTGCCGGTCTTGCCGATGTAGTCGTCGTAGCTGACGCCGGTGAGCGTCATCCGGTCGAGCAGGCGGTCCGTCACGAGGTCGCACACCAGGGCCTGGGTGCTCACGACGCGGCCTCGTAGGTGATGGTCCACCGCATGACCGTCGTGCTGCCGGCCGGCGCCGGGACGGTGTTCGAGACAGTGTCGAACGAGCCGGCGGAGCTGCCCGTCTTGACGGTGAACGTGGCGAAGGTGGCGCCGCTGCTGATCTGGACGACACCGAGCCAGTCCTGGCTCCCGACCTGGAAGTAGTTGAAGGAGCCGACCGCGACGACGCCGCTGCCCGCGGCCTGCACCGGCAGGCTCATCCGCCAGACGCCGTCGCCACCGTTCGTGGTGGACCCGGCGTTGAGGGTTCCGATCCAGGTGATGAGGCGGCCGACCCGGCACCACCTGGTCGTCAGCGACCCGTTGCCGAGGTTCGGGTTGATGGTGGTTGCCGTCCAGGTCGGCACGAAGGTCTGAAACTCTCCGAGCCCGGGACTCCAGGCGGATCCCGACCAGCGCTGCAGGCCGATCGCGCCGTCCCTCCACTGCCCGGTGTAGGAGCCGGCCGCCAGAGTGCTGGGCGCGATGCCGCGCAGGGCCGACGACCAGGGCACCCACGTGGTTCCGTCCCAACGCTCCAGTGCGCCGGTGGCCGCGTTGTCGCGCCACTGGCCGACGTAGGCGCCGGGCACGGTGTCGGAGGCCGGGACGATGCCGCCCAGGCCGGTGGTGAACACGCGCCGGTCCGTGATCAGACCGCCGGTCACCCAGTCGGGCGGGGACCCGGCCGACGCGCCCGCCGGCACCTGAAGGTCCCACAGCCGCAGGTACGCCGTCCCGGACGGCGGTGCCGTCGGCGGTGACCCGGTCCCGGGGGTGCCTTGCTGGTAGACGATCGCGGCCAGGGTCTGGCCGGAGGCGTCGTAGAGGTGCTCGTAGGCGACCTTCCACACCGTGTCGTACCTGGTGAGCGAGGCGTGTCCGGGGGCGACGGTGAACGTCTCGGCGGCGGTGACCGCCAGGGGGTAGGCGCCCTGGGTGCTGGTGCCCTGGACGACGGAGCGGCCGGTGCCGATGCTGCCGGTCATGCCGGTCATGGTGAGCTGGAGCGGCTGGCCGCCCGGGATGACGCCTGCCCGGGTGGTGGTGGCGCCGGTCGGGGTCATGGTGCCGGTCGGCACGGCGCGGGTGTCGGCCCGGGTCTGGCCGGGGCCGCCGGTCGAGGCGTTGAGCAGCCATCCGGAACGCACGGTCATCGGGGTGCCTCCTCGGCTACCAGTAGGCGGAGCGCCACCGGACGGTGGCCTGCGCGGCGGGGTGGGTGCTGCCTGGAGCGGCGCGGAAGCTGAGCGTCGTCGCGGCGCCCGGCGGGAGCACGAAGTCCGTCTCGGGGGCGGACCGCAGGGTCGCGGTGGTCAGCCGGTCCTGCCCGGCGAGCTCCACGGACTCGGCCCAGGTGTCGACGATCAGGACGTCGCCGGCGGCGAGGACGATGTCGTACTCCAGCACCAGGCCGGTGCCGGCCATCGCGACCGACGGCCGCGTCACCGGCCCGCGGATCTCGATCACCGGATGCGCCGGCGCGTCCCCTGAGTTGACGCACAGCACGTCGCCGGTGGAGCCGGGCGTTCCCCACGTCAGCCCGGTCTCAGCCGGGGAGCCCCAGGCCAGCCCGGTCTCCGTCGGGGAGCCCCACGGGAGTCCCGCCTCGTCGGCGGGCAGGGCCGTCTGCGCCGACTGCTCCGCCACCTGGTAGCGGCGCGGGTCGCTCGCCTCCCACAGCAGGGCGACCGCGGGGGCGCCGAGCACGCCCTCGGTGGTGCTGGTGGGGACCCGGCGGGTGATGCGCGCCTGGACGAGCAGCTGCTCGCCGGCCAGCTGCACGACGAGCGGCTGCTCTTCCTGGCGGACCGCGGTCGCGGCGAACAGCTGGCGCCGGGCGGCCGGCCAGTCGTCGGGCTCGCACACCACCTGGAGGGTGCAGGCGATGCTGCGGGACTGGGCGAGCAGGGCGCCCGGGTGCGCGCCGATCTGCTGGGAGCGGGGCACCGACGCGTCGTCGAGGCCGGGCAGGTCCTCCCAGCCTGGCAGGTCCTGGACGGCGTAGACGGTGCCGTCGCCCCACAGCTGTCCGGCCCACTGGATCTGGAGGTCGCGGGTGATCAGCTCTCCGGCCATTTCACCCCCTGGCCTTGCCGAGGACTGCGAGGTCCATCGCGGTCTGCCGCGCGCCGCCGCTGTCGCTCTCGTAGTAGTTCTCGATCTGGAGGGGCGGGCCGCCCGCGTAGCCGCCGGCCGGGATACCGGCGGGGGCGGCGAGCGGGGCCCGGTAGGCGGGCGCGCTCGTGGCGGCCGGGGTGGTCCACTTCTGCAGCGGCAGGTCCGGGACGTCGACCAGGCCCGCCATGGTCCGCTCCAGGCTGGGGCGGCCCTTCTCGATGCCGTCCTCGATGCCGGCCGGGATCCACACGCCGATCCGGTCGCGCATCACCGTCGACGGCGATTCGATGCCGAGCGCCTTGGCGATCGGTCCCGGGATGGCGCTCTTCGCCCAGCCGATCAGCCGGTCTTTCAGCCACCCGCCCATGGTCTGGATGCCGTTCCACAGGCCGGTGATCAGGTCCTTTCCCTTGCCGGTCAGGAGGCTTCCCAGGTCGCCGATGGCACTGCCGATCGAGGCCGGCAGGCCCTTCATCCAGGTGACCAGATCGGTCATCTTCTCGACGGCCGTCGCCTTGATCGAGTCCCAGTGCTTGATCAACAAGCCGACGGGCGTGAAGTTCAAGAAGGCGTTGTAGATCATGCCTGGGATGCCCTTGAGGAAGTCCAGCGTGGCGTTCCAGGCGGTCACCGTCCCCGACTTGATCGAGTCCCAGTGCTTGATGATCAGCCCGACGATCGACCAGTTGAGGAAGAGGTCCCAGATCCATGAGGCGATCTGCTTGATCCAGCCCCAGACCCAGTTCCAGGCCGCCGCGGTCGCGTTCTTGACCGTGTCCCAGTTCATGACGATCAGGGCGACGAGGGCGATCACGGCGGCGGTGATCCAGCCGACGGGGCCCATGGCGAGGACCCATGCGGCCGCCATCTGCGCTGCGCGGATCATGGACTGCACACCCATCAGCACCCACCCGGCCACGACCTCAGCGGCGGCCGCGGCCTGGAGTGCCATGCCCCACACGGCGCGGGCGCCGGTGGCGACCCACGCGGCGACCTGCTGGGCGCCGCTCGCGACCGCCGAGGCGCCGGCGGCGATCCACCCGCCGACGGTCTGGTAGCTGGCGGCGACGTTGAGCGCCGCGTTGGTGACCGCGGCGGTTCCGGTGGCGATCCACGAGGTGACCTGGGCGGTGCGGGAGGCCACGGCCGCCGCTGCGGTCTGGGCGTAGGTGACGGCGGTGGTGATGAGGACCGGCAGCAGCAGCGCGCCGATCACCCCCGCGACGAGTCCGACGGCCGCGCGGTTGTCGTTCAGCCACTGCGTGGTGCCGATGAGGGCGGGGATCAGCGTGCCGGTGAGCCAGCCCGCGAGCAGCCCGACGGCGGGCACCAGATGCTGGCCGAGCCAGACCGCGCCGTCGATGACGACGGGAAGCAGGCTGTCCTTCAGCCAGCCGCCCACCTGGATCGCGGCCGGCAGCAGGGTGCCGCTCAGCAGGGTGCCGACGTTGGAGACGGCCGGCGCGAACTCGCTCGCGAGTTTGCCGCCCACCTGGATCGCGGCCGGGATCAGGGTGTCGCGCAGGAAGGTTCCGGCGCGCTCGGCGGCCGGCACGAGGTGGTCCTTCAGCCAGGTAGCGCCCTCGGACACCGCGGGCACCAGGCGGTCGGCGACTTCGCCGGCGAAGTCCTTGGCCGCCGGGATCGCGGTGCCCTTGATCCAGTCACCGGCCTGGGCGAACGCGGGGCCGAACTTCTCGGCGGCCGCGGCGCCGGCGCGCTCCAGTACCGGGAGGACGGTTCCGCCGACCACGGTGGTCAGTCCGTGCTCCAGGCCCCGGACGAACTGCGTCACCTTGGTGGAGGCGTTGTTGCGCAGGGACTCGCCCATGCGGTCGGCGGCGCCGCCGACCTCGCCGAGCGCGGCCGTCGCGGTCGACGGGTCGAGCGCGTACAGCGCGGCCTGGACGTCCTCGCTCTTGGTGCCGAACAGGGTCAGGGCAACGGCCTGACGGTCGATCGGGTCCTTCATGGCGCGCAGCCGGTCGAGGAGGGTGTCCAGGCCGGCGGCCGCCTGCGGGCCGCCCTGGACGAACGCCTTCTGCATCTCCGCGCCGGACAGGCCGATCTTGGCGAACGCCGAGTTGACGGCGTCGCCGCCGCCCTGCGTGATGAGGACGAGCTCCTTGAGGCTGTCCGCGACGACGTCGGTGTCGCGGGCGCCGGCGGCCATGCCCTGCGCGAGCAGGCCGGTGGCGGACGACGCCGACAGTCCCAACTGCCGGAAGATCGTGGAGTATTCGTTGAAGGTGTCGCCGAGGTCATCGGCCCTGGGGCCCATGACCTGGAGGCCCCTGGTGAAGACGTCGAGGGCCTCGGCGCCGTCCTTCGCCAACCCTGTCTTGACCGCCTGACCGGCGGCGTTGGCGGCCTGGCCGAGATCGAGTTCGAAGGTTCCGGCCAGGTCGGAGACCTTCGTGGCGATCGCGGCGATCTGCTGCTCGGTCGCGCCGGTCGGGACCAGCCCTGAGGCCATCGTGCCGCGGATCGCGACGGCCGCGCCCTCGACGTCGTCGGTGATCGCCTTGCCGTACAGGCGGCCGGCGATGTGCCCGTACTTCTGCGCGTCGTCACCGGTCGCGCCGAGCTGGGCGCCGATCCGGCCGCCGATCTTCTGCTCTTCCATGGCGCCCGCGACGCCCTTGCCGAGCAGCGCGCCGATGCCGGCGGCCCCGGCCGCGACGACGACGGTGGCGCCCTTGAGCACGCGCGAGGCGAAGCCGGATCCGGCCTCGTCGCCGGCGGCCGCGATGGGCGCGCCGAGCTGGTCGCGGATCTCGTTGCCGATGCCGCGCACGGAGGGGACGATCTGGAGGCTGGCGTAGCCGACGTTCGGCACCGGATCACCCCCTCCGGTGCTGCTGTGGTCAGGTCAGGTGGCCTGCCTCGACGGCCCTGCGGTGGGCACGGGCCCGCTCGCGGGCGGCTTCCAGGGCGGCCTCGCGCTCGGCCGCGTCACGG
>NZ_BAAAKJ010000307.1:12930-16282 GCF_039527695.1 Kitasatospora putterlickiae | reverse complement strand
GTGAGGCGGCCGCGGCCGGGCGCGGGTACGGGGCGGGCCTGGCCGCGGTCTTGTCGCCGCCGCGCTGCCAGTTCGCTCCGGCCAGCACGTCGAAGATGTCGGCGAGGAGGTAGTGGGTCTGTCCCCAGGCCGGGCGGCCGGTGAGGGCCGCCCGCAGCCGGGAGGTGGGGGGCAGGCCGCGCACCAGCGCGACCAGCTCCATCCACGTGAGGCGGCCGGTTGCGAGGTCGGCCAGGCGCACCCCGTAGGTCTCGCGGAGGTCGGCGAGGATCGCCTCCCCGTGCTCCCTCAGGAGTCGGTGGAGGCCGGCGATTCCCCCGCCTGCACCCCGCAGTGCTTGCGGTAGGCGTCGAACAGCACGGACAGCTTGTGCCTGGGCATCGGCTTGGCCTGGAAGGCCTGCCACTGGTCGCCGAGGGCGAGGCCGAAGATGGAGAGCATGGCGGCGACGTCGCCGCCGTCGGCGGCCGCGAGCAGCTTCCAGGCGTCGAGGGTGTCCATGTGGGCCAGCTCCCAGCGGCGTCCGCCGTGCTGGACGACGAAGGGCCGGAGGTTGCCGGAGGCCTGGAGGGCGTCGAGGTTGAAGTCGACGACCTGGTCGTCGGGCCTGCGGCGGGGGCGGCGGGTGTTGGACATGGGCGCGGTCCTCTCTCGGTGCGCGGTGCGAAAGGGGTGGCCGGGGCGGGCGGACCGCGCGCTCGCCCGCCCCGGGGCTGGTGGGGTCAGGACACGGTGACCGCGCACGTGGCGGTCAGGCCCGGGTAGGACGCGGTGATGGTCGCCGCGCCGGCGGCGATGCCGGTGACGTAGCCGTGGTCGACGGTGGCCTTCGCGGCGGCGCTGGTGGCCCACGCGAGGTAGGGGTCGGCGGTCACGTTGCGGGTGCTGGCGTCGGCGAGCGTGGCGGTGGCGGTCAGCCGGGCGATCGCCCCGACGGCCAGGGCCTTGGTCGCCGGCGCGATCGCGAGGGCGGTGACGGCCTGGCTGACCTGCCGGTCGAACAGCACCTTGTTGGCGTCGGGGTAGATGACCGCGGCGAAGGTCGACTGCCGCAGGTCGGTCTCGTTGTTGTCCTGGTCGCCGTCCAGGGTGATGATCGCGTGGTTGCGGGTGATGAGCCGCTCGGTCAGGTCGGTCGCCCCGTCTCGCGTCACGAACGCGCACTTCCGGGGGACAGGCTTGGGTACGACGATCTGGGTGTCCGTCGACCCGGGCCACGCGAGAGCCCGCGTGGACGGGTTGTCCTCCAAGACCGTGACCTTCTTCGTCAGCTTGAAGTTCTTGCGGCTCGTGCGGACGATGCCGCCGCCCCAGGCGTAGTAGTCGCTGACGTCCTCGTCGCGGGACTCCGGCATGCCGTCGTCGCCGGACAGCAGGCCGATCAGGGTCCAGCCCGCGCCGAACGGGGTGTTCGCGTCAGCCGGGTTGGGGGTGTCGAGGCTGTCGGCGACCCAGAAGTCGGCGTCGGTCCAGAGCCTGGTGTTGAGGGGATCTCCGGGCATGCCGGTCCTCCATGTGGTGATGGTCAGGTCAGGGGGGTGGGGGCGATGTTGGCCGTCAGGGTGAGGGTGGCCAGGGCGACGCCCGAGTCCGGGTCGACGCCCGGGACGGGCCCGGTGCCCGGGCGGGTGGAGCGGATGACCGGGCCAGCGGCGGTGTGCAGCAGCGCGGCGGCGAGTTGGGCCAGGTCGTGCGCCTGGTCGTTGTCGGCGTGCCACACCGAGATCCGCAGCACCACCTCGGCGTTCAGCCGAGAGGGGTGCGGGGTCGCTCCGTCGAGCGCGACCAGGACGAGCGGCAGGCGCGGGTCCTCCGGGGAGCGGGCGTCCGGCACCTTGGTGCCGACCGTGGCGCCGGCCGCGTACGCCTCGGGCCGGGCCGCGAGAGCGGTGCGCAGCAGGGTGCAGGCCTCGGCGGCCGCGTCCGGGAACAGGACGCGCGCCTTCACCCGCTGCCGCCGCGGGTCTTGATGTCGGCGCCGATCTGGGCGGCGGCCCGGGTCAGGACGCCGTCACGCGCCTGCCAGACCATGCCCCGCCGGTCGGCGATGGTCACGGCGGCGGCCTCGCGGTCGGTGGTGTAGGCGTCGACCCGGACGGTCTCGGGCGCGGTGACGCTGCCGCGTACCTGTTCGGCGATCCGGGCGGCGGCCTCGTCGACCATCGCCCGGACCCCCGGGCTGTGCAGGACCTCGCGCACGCCGGCGGGGTCCAGGACGAACTCGACCTCGGCCACGGTCGCCTCCTCTCCTATCCAGTGGAGCGGCGCATCTGCCACTCCACGTGGTGCACGCCGCCGCTGATCGGGTGGGGCCAGCGGGCGACCTCGCCGACGACGTCACACAGCAGGCCGTCGTGCTCGATGCGGTCGCCGGCGCGCACGTCCGGGGCGGTGCCGGGCGCGGACAGCACCCGCCAGCCGGTGATCACGCCGGTGCGGTCCGGCTCGGTGTGCTCCATCTGCACGGCCGGCTGCACGGAGAGGCGCTCGACGGTGAGCCGGGAGACGGCGCCGGGCGACCAGTCCGCGACGGTGTTGCCGGCGCGGTCGGTACGGGTGCCGGCCCGCACGCGCACGACCCGCTGATGGAAGATCACCGCCATGTCGGCTCGGTCTCCTTCCGCTTAGGTGCGGTCGCCGTGGTGGAGCTGGTAGTTCTCCACCGCGGTGGTCCATTGGGCGGTGACGCCGGTGGCGGCGGCCGCGCCGAAAGTCACGGACTCGCCGCCCGCCTGAAGGGTCTGGACGCCGGGCTGCACGGTGTGGATGGTGCGGGCCTGGTCGACGACCGCTTCCTGGACGTCGTCGGGGATCGGGTCGTAGCCGTGGTCGTAGACGACGTCGACTTCGGCCCACTCCGGCCAGCCGCACGGCGAGGTGCGGCGCAGCACGCCGATGTCCGCGCGCAGCCGCCAGTCCGTGACCGGCGTGCCGTCCACGGTCACCGAGGTGATGGCGGTGATGGGGGCGGCGGGCAGGTGCAGGCGGTCGGTGCCGTCGCCGTAGAGGCGGACGGTGTCGTCGGTGACGTGGGAGACGGGGTGGCGCACGGCGGCCCGGAAGCGGGCGCTGGCCGCCGCGAGGGCGGCCAGCAGCTGCGGGTCGTCGGCGGGCAGGCCGAGCCAGACGGCGAGGCGGGCCGGGTCGGCGAGCAGGCCGTTAGGAGGCAGCGCCACCGTCGCCCCCGGCCGGGGCCGCCGCGCCCAGGACGCCCTTGCGCGCCAGGCCGTCGAGTTCGGCGGCCAGCACCCGCGCGGTCTCGTCCTCGTCGGCGTCGGCCAGGTGGTCGAGGACCTCGGGCACGGTGTGCTCGGCGGGGTCGAACAGCGCGTCCGGCCCGGCGCCGGGCGGC
>NZ_BAAAKJ010000307.1:2343-12918 GCF_039527695.1 Kitasatospora putterlickiae | reverse complement strand
GGACCGCCCGGTCCGGGCGGGGCGGGCGGTTCGGGTGCGGCTCGGCGGACGGGGGCGTCCTCGGGGCGGTAGCGGATCCCGTCGAGGATGACCATCTTGTGTTCGGGCATCGGTGGTCCTTCCTCGGGCTCAGGCCGGCTTGACGACGATGAGGCGGTTGGGCTTCCAGATGACCTGCGCGGCGCGCAGCTCGGCGCGCACATAGGTGAGGTTGCGCTGGGCGTAGTCCTTGTGCTGGTTGAAGGCGAGGACGGACAGGCCTTCGCGGTCCAGCAGGGCGACCTGCTTCCAGTCGCCGAGGATGACGGTGCCCGGGGCCAGGCGCTGGGAGATCGCGCGGGCGCGGCCCCAGGAGGTGTTGGGGCCCTGGCCGAACGGCCCGCTGCCCATGTAGCGGTTGGTGGTGTCCTTCAGCAGGTCCCAGGCCTCGTCGTCCTCGGGGGACATGAGGACGGCGGTGACCTGACCGCCGGGCAGGGTGGTGATCTTGGTGATGGCCTTGCGGATCGCCTCGACCTGCGCGCGGGCGTCGGCGCCGGGGGTGTAGGTGAGGTTCTGCACGCCGGTGGTGTGCAGGACGCCCTTCGGGTCGCCGCCGGTGCCGGTGCCGTTGAGGAGCTTGTCCTCGATGACCCAGTCGAGGGAGTACTTCAGCTCGTTGTCCATGTAGGCGGCCAGCGCCGGGGCGTCGGACAGCAGGCTGTTGGTGACGTCGTAGCCGTCGGCGTAGGTGTACGGCTTGGCGTCGGCGAGCTGGGTGGTCATGGTGCTGGTGGGCTTGAGGGTGCTGTCGCCCGGCAGGATCTCGTCGGGCACGATCGCGGCGTTGCGGGTGACGCCGGTGACCTGGAGATACTCGAACGCGCCGGCGGTCTCGCCGCGGCTGATCAGGTCAAGGATGGTCAGGGCGTCGCGGTCGACCAGGTCGACCATGGGCATCCGGATCGGGGCGACGTGGCCGAGACCGACCTGGAGCGGGGCGGCGGTGGCCTTGCGGGCGGCGAGGTAGTCCTTCATCGAGCCGAGGCGCACGCGGCCGATGTCGACCGGGGAGCCCTGGCCGACGCCGGAGGGGTGGGCCTTGCGGAACTCGTGGTACAGCTCCGACGCGGTGAACTGGGCGCCGAGGGTGGCGGCGTCGGCGCCCTCGGTGCGGTCCTTGGCCTGGAGGGTGGCGCGCGGGGCGGCGGCCTTGGCCTTGCCGGCCATCTCGGCGGCGGCGGCCTGGGCGTCGTCGGCGGCCTTCACCTTCGGCTCCAGGTCGGCGACCTTGGCCCGCAGGTCGGTGATCTCGGTGATCTCCTCGGCGGTGAACTCGCGCTCCTCGGCGGCGGCCTTGGCGGCGATCTCGGCCGCGCGGTCGAGGGCCGCCTGGAGCTGCTGGCGCAGCGTCATCATGCACTCCTTGTGGTCAGGCTGACGGTGGTGGCCCAGGCGGCGACCTGGGCGGGGGTGGGCGCGGCCGGCGGGACGCCGGTGCGGGTCTTGGCCACCGGGGCGGGGGTGGTCTTCTGCGGCTCGGCGGCGGAGAGGACCTCGCCGATCGCGGCGTGCGCGCCCTGGAGGCGGTCAAAGTGCTGCTGGGCCAGGACCCGGCCTTCCTTGACGCCGCGCAGCAGGTCGCGGGCGGCGCTGACGATGCCGCTCTTCGCGGCGTCCAGCAGGTCCGTCTCGCGGTTGGCCCCGATCAGGCAGGGCCCGACCTCGAACAGGGCGCCGAACCGCTTGATCGAGTAGTACTCGCCCCAGGGGTGGGCGGCGAGGTCGTCGGTCTCCACCCAGCCGCCCTCGGCCACCTCGTAGGCGAACGAGAACTGGGTGATGAGGCGGTCGGTCAGCAGGGCGTGGACGTGGGCCGCGTCGGGGTTGGTGTCCATGTGCTCGATCTGCGCGAGGACCTCCAGGCCCTCGGCCGTCTCGGTGGCCTCCAGGACCCGGCCGATGTACGCGCGGATGTTGGTCCACTGGTGCGCCCACACGACGGGGATGGGGTCGCCGGAGGCCTTCCACTCGGCGAGGACCTGCGCGAACGCGCCGGGCTCGATCACGTCGCCCATGCTGTCCTCGTTGCCGAACACCGAGACGAGCGCCCGGAACTGGCCGCTCTGGAGGCCGTCGGCGGTGCCGGCGGCCTTGATCCGGACGCGGCCGCTCTTGGTACGGGGCACCGGCCTACTCCTCTCTCTCGTAGGTGAGCCGGCAGTTGCAGCCGGCGGTTTCGGCGACGCTCCCGGCCGCGTCGCCCGGCCACCGAAGGCCGTTGCCGAAGACGTCGTCGAGCGGGACGCGGTCGCCGTCGAGGCGGGCGTGGGTGGAGCGCGGGGACGAGCCGGTGTTCCACACCTTGTAGGTGAGGCCGCTCGCGCCGGCGGCGTCGTGGCCGCCGAAGGAGCGGGCCTCGGTGGCGGCGGTGACCGCGCGCAGGGTCGCGGCGGTGACCCAGCTCGCCATGGTCTTGCGCAGGCCGGCCTGCCAGCCGTCCGGGTCGCCGACCGCCGCGAGGGCGGCGGTGTATCCGGCTTGCTCGTACTGCTCGGCGTGGCTGGCCGCAGCGGCCGCCAGCCAGGCCTCCATCACCGCGGGGTCCCAGCCGTCGGCGTCCGGGTTGTAGTCGTCCAGGACCGCCCACGCGCCGACCTGCGCCAGGCGCAGCCCGTGCGCCTGGATCAGCGCGGCAAGCTGGGCCTGGCGCTCGGGTGAGGAGGCCGCCCACAGGCTGTAGAAGTCGGGCGGCCCGTCGGCCTTCGCGCCGGCCTGGTCGAGCAGTTGCTCGGCCTGCCGGGCGGCCCATCCGCTGAGGGACTCGGTCAGGGCGTCGCGCTCGGCCTCGAACGTCCCCAGCTCCTCGGGCCGGGCCGCCTTCGCGCGGACCGGCCGGGGCGGGCGCCCCGGGCCGGGCAGGGCCTTGGGCGCGGTGTCGCGCGGCGAGGCGAGGCCGCCGATCAGGACGTTGAGGGGGGTCACCAGCTGGTCGGTGCCCTCGACCTGCGGAAGGTTCAGCTTGGACCGGGCCTCGGAGCGCAGCATGTACGGCGCACCGACCGCGCTCTGCAGGACGGCCGCCTGCTCCATGAACGAGCCGCGCAGCTTCGCCTCGACGTACGCCTCGACGTACAGGTTCGAGCCGGCCCCGGCCACGATCGGGACGAGCATCGCGTTCAGGACGTCCTGGAGCATGGTGATGTCCGGGCCGACGCTGTGGGTGTAGAGCATCTGCCGGAACGCGTCGATGCTGCTGTAGGTGCCGTCGCGGGCGCCGACCAGCTCCGGCGGGATGTGGTAGGAGGAGGCGACCTCGGCGTCGGTGAGGCGGCGGCCCTCGATGTCGAGGGTGTCGCGGGGGGAGAACGCGGTGACGGGGACGAGCCGCATGCCGTCCTCCAGGATCGGCGTGCCGCCGGCCGCACCGCCCTTGCCGACGAACCGGTTGAAGGACTCGGTGAACCGCGCTTTCGCGGTCTTCGACCACTCGGGGGCGTCCGCGGGCCGTTCGATGACGGCCGACACCTGGGCGCCGTTCTTCCACACCTGGCGCCGGTAGGCCACCGACTCGCTCTGCTCGGCCAGGATCTGGCGCAGGGTGTCCATGGGGCTGGTGCCGTCGGCGCCCGAGGTGGCGTACCCGTGGTCGAACAGGTAGCCGGCCAGGGGGACGGTGCGGGCCGGACCGGAGGAGGACACCAGGTAGAGCGCCTCGGGCTGGTCGTCGTCGTCCGCGAGGATGTGGAAGCGCCGCGCGGGCTTGCGCCGCAGCTCCCACCCGGAGGCGGTGTCCGCGTTGGGCAGGACCTGGACGCACCAACGGTCGTAGATCAGCCAGTCGACGATCACCTGGTGCCACAGCCGCGAGGCTGTCAGGCTCGGCCCGGGCGCGGCCAGGAGCCGGGCGAGCGGGTGGTCGGTGACCCGGCGCCGGTCGGTGTCGGAGACCCGCTCGTAGACGTGCCACGGGATCGTGGCCAGCGCGCGGGCGATGTAGTCCACCACCTTGCGCACCGACGGCTGCGTGCGCCACACGTCCGCCGCGGCGGCGGTATCGGTGTAGTTCGACAGCGGGACGCCGGGGTCGACGATCCTGATGCCGTGCGCGGTCGCGTACGCGCCGAGCGCCGCCAGATCGTCGAACACCTCGCCAGCCTTGGCCACCGGCAGGCCCTCGGGCGTGATCACATCCCCGCGGCCGATCGCCTTGTCGCGACGTCGCCAGAACGCCACAGCGCCACCCCCTTCAGGTCGTCTCGAAGTCGCCGTCCTCGTACGCGGAGCGGCGCTTGGGCGGGCGGGCCAGGACCTCGGACATGGCGTCACACAGCGCGCTGACGCCGTCGATCTTGTCTCCCGCGCGGGCCTTGGACGGCTTCACGTTGCCGGCCGCGTCCTGCTCGACGGCCAGGTTGTCGACCATCCACGTCATCACCGGGTTGCCGCCGTGGCGCAGCATCGCCCGGCCGCCGCCGGCGACCTGCCGCTCCCCCTGGAGCAGCAGCCGCTTGATGGCCTTCATCGCCGGGCTCATCGTCTTGAAGCCCTGGCCGACGCCCACCATGGGGGCTCGCTCGCCTTCCAGGTCGTTGGTCAGCGACGTCGAGGACCAGCGGTCGAAGCCGATCGCCTTCACGGCGAAGGCGTCCAGGTCGCGCCGGATCTGCGCGCCGATGAACGCGTAGTCGGTGACGTTGCCGGGCGTGGTGAACAGCCAGCCCTCGTCCACCCACCGCGAGGCCGCGCCGGCGGTGCGCTTGTCGAGGCTCTTCAGGTTGTCCGCGGGCGTCCAGAACCGCAGCAGCAGGTCGAGGCCGCCGGCCTCGTCGTCCGGGAACAGCCAGGCCAGCGCGGTCAGGTCACTGACCGACCCCAGGTCGATGCCGCCGTAGGCCTCCCGGCCGGCGAACAGCTCCTCGTCCAGCACGACGGTGTTGGCCCTCCAGGCCTCCAGCGTCAGGTACTTGGTGACCTGCTTGGTGCGGATCCCCAGGTGCAGCCGCAGGAACTTCGCCAGATCGGCCGGGCTCTGCTTCGCCTCGTCGGACCGGGCCTGGAGGTAGGAGCGGGTCGGCGAGATGGGGAACCCGGGGTTGGCCTTCGCCCAGGTCTTCGGGTCGTGCGGATCGTCCTCGGGCTCGGCCGCCCACACCACCCCGTACACCGACGGCGCGGTGAACACGCGGCGGGCCAGCTGCTCGATCCGCCGGCGCTTGCGGTCGTAGACGGTCTCCCGGCCGCCGGCGTCCGCCGTCGTGATGATCACGATCAGCGGCTGCCGTCGGCTGCCGGTGCCGGTCTCGATCGTCTCGACGAGCTCCGGGTCCTTGTAGACGTGCAGCTCGTCGACGAACCCCGCGTGGAGGTTGGCGCCGTGCTGGGCGGCGGCGATGCTGGCGATCGGCTGGAAGTACGAGCCGGACCGCGTGTGGATGATCTTCTCGGCGAGAGCCTGAACGTGCGGCTTGAGCGCCGGGGAGTTCTCGGCCAGGTGCCGCACCGGCGCGAAGACGAACTTCGCCTGCTCCTTCGTGGTCGCGGCGGTGATGACCTGCGCGCCGGGCTCGCCGTCCGCGCAGGTCATGTAGATCGCCAGGCCGCCGCTGAGCGTCGACTTGCCGTTCTTTCTCGGCACGTCGATGTACGCCTCGCGCACGACCCGCACGTAGTCGCCGGCGTCCTCGTCGAACCGGACCCACCCGTAGATCGGCGCGATGATGTAGCCGACCTGCCACGGGTCCGGGGTGAGCGGGCGCCCGGCCCACTGCCCCTGCGTGTGACGCAGCAAGTTGAAGGCCGCGAGGACCTTGTCGACCCGGTCAGGGTCGAAGACCGCGCCCTCGGCCTCGCCCGGGCTCGGGGTCTGGATCAGCGGCGGGCGGTCCGGCAGCGGGATCCCGCGCGACAGGAGGTACCAGGCGACCTCGGGCGCCAGCTTCAGGCGCTCCAGCTCCGCCGCGTCCGGCAGCTCCAGGACGTCCGGCTCGTCCGGGTCAGGCGAAGGGGTTGTCCTTGTCTTCCTTGCCATCGTCGGCCCCCCTCGCCAGGGCCTGCTCGGTCGAGGGAGTCAGCCCGAAGTGGGCTGCCCAGGCGCGCAGTTCGCGGCCGGCCGCGCGCTGGATCCCGACGAGCGGATGCGGCAGCGTGCCCTGCTTCGCCTCGATCGTCAGGCCCTCCGTCTTGAGGAGCCTGGTCGCCTCCACGAACTGGGCCCAGGCCTCGCAGTAGGCGGCGAGCGCGGCCCGGTCCTCCGGCTTGAGCAGGCCGAGGCGGGCCAGGCCGGGGACGACCCGCCGCCACTCGGCGGCGGCCTCGCGGTTCAGCCAGGTCGGCGCGGCCGGAGGCTCGCGGGTGAAGGCCGGGCCCTGATTGACGGTGCGGCCGGCCGCGTCCTTGCCGTCGCCGCGGCCCTTGAGGAGCCGCAGCGCGGCCGGCTGAGCGGTCCTTCCCACGGGGGACCCCCCTTCACCGATTCTGTGCAGACGCGTGCGGAGTTGACCGCGGCGGGCCCCCAGAGCCCAAGCTCCGTGATCTGGACTCCCCTCCCCCCAGGGGGTGCCCGGCCGAGGAGCGCTGTTCGAGCACAGCGGCAAGGCGGCCCGGCCGGCCGGAAGGATCAGGACCCGGGCGGGGGGCCGCCCCCCGCCCGGCCGAGGCGACGCTCGTTGCCTCGCGCGGCCTCGCCGGCGCTCTTGGCCGCATCGCACGGCGGGCACAGCAGGCCGAGGTTCTCCAGGTCCTGGGGTGACCCGCCCTCGGCGATCGGGACCTTGTGGTCGAGGACGTGCTCGCCCTCGTCCTCATCACCGCAGCGGTAGCAGCAGCCATGGTCCCGCCGGGCGACACGCGCCTTGAGGGTGCGCCACCGCCCGGAGCTCAGGCCGTACCGGCTCGCCTTGTCCTCGCGGCCGGCCCAGGCCTTGCGCTGGTGCTCGGCGCAGCGGCCGCGTTCGGTGGCGAGCTCGCGGCACTGGGGGTCGGTGCAGCGGGAGGGGGGACGGTAGGGCATGCCTACCCCCGGGGAGTGGATCGGCATACGTAGTACAGGCGGCGGCCGATGGCCACGCTCAGGCCGATGCGGTGCTCGCCGTCCATCACCTGGCCCAGCGAGGCGATGTGCGTGGCGTCGAGGCTGTGCAGGGTGCTGCCGAACCAGATGCCCAGGGCCTTCTCGATTCTGGTGTGCAGGGGGCCCGGGCTCATCGCGGGTCCGCGCTGGTGCGCGCCGTGCTGCGGACGACTGCGGCGGCGCCGATCAGGAGCTGGGCGAGCAGCTCGCGGATGTCGGTGCCGCCGTCGCCGAGCTCGGCCGCGATGGTGCCGAGGTGGAACTCGCCGCCGTCCCCGACGCGCAGGTGCACGGGGATGTCCATGGTGGCGGTCATGGTCATCGACTTTCGGTGCCGCGGGTACGGGCGCAGCGGCAGGGCGTCGAGGAGGTGCCGGCGGGGGCGAGGGACATCGTGATGCCGGGCTGGGGGCTGGCGGTGAGGCCGTTGGTGTGTACGACGGTGCGGCCGGCGGCCAGGACGAGCTCGTCGGCGACGGGTGCCGGGACGCCGCCGGCCAGCAGCTCGGCGCGGTACGAGAGGAGCATCGCGGCGGTCGTGGCGGTGGCCGCCGGAGCGGGGGCGCGGCGGGCAACGGTGCTGGGGGTGACGGGCTCCACGGAACCTCCTGGGCATGGCGAAGGGCCCCGCGGCGATGCCGGGGGCCCTTCGTGATGGTCTGCGCTCACCCAGTTTCGGACATACGGGTGGTGCCAAGATCGTTGCATCGGGTCACGGTAAGCGTCAAGCGGACTTCCGTGGGCGCCAGGCCTCGACGAGGGCGAGGGCCTGGTCGGCGTCGTACTCGGGGTACCGCGTGGAACCCCCGATCCGGACCAGGTCGTCGCGGATCACCCAGCTCCGGACGGTCGAGGCGGGGACGCCGAGCGCCTCCAGCTGGACCCGGGTGATCCGGCCGGGGAGCGGGACCCGGTCCCGGGGGCCGGCGCTGCTCATGCGTCCACCGTGGCACGGCCGGCGCTGGTCGTGCGGCAGAGCTGGGTGATGCGGGAGGGGTCGCGGCCGTCGGTCTGGGCGACGAGGTCCCGGGCGACGCCGCCGGCGCGCAGTCGGCGGACCAGGTCGTCGCGCTCACCCTCGACGGTGCGCAGCTGGACGGCGAGAGCGGCGGCGCGGGCGAGGTGGGGGAGCGCGCTCACGTCCAGGGGTGAGCCGTCGTCAGGGACCGGTGCCCAGTCGGCGAGGATCTTGCCAGCCATCTCGGTGTGGTGGGCGGCGTTGGCGGGGTCGCGGCGGGTCTGGAGGGTCCAGCCGAGGGCTATGCAGGTGGGGCCGGGGGCCGGGGTGAGCGGGCGCAGCAGGTGGCGGCCGCCGCCGGGGAGCCGGGTCACCTGCCCGGCGGCGTAGGTGGTGTGGTGGGTGGATCCGCCGACGTGGTGGGGGGTGGGGGCGTCGGTGATCTCCAGGAGGAGGACGGCCGTTCCGTCGGGAGCGGTCTCGACGTCCCAGAGGGTGGCGTGGCCGTGGACGGTCCAGGGGCCGGCGATGCCGGTCATGCGGGCGGTGTAGACGCCGCCGATGGTGAGGGGGCTCACGGTGGTGTGCTCCGGTGGGTGAGGGCGCTCACCCGGTGGGGGTGAGCGGTGTCATCTGGTGGTGGGTCAGAGGCCGAGGGCGGCGTAGGCGCGGGCGTGCTGGGCGCGGGTGAGGGCGTCGTCGAGGTGGCGGCCGGCGACGCATTTGGTGCGGCCGCAGGCCGGGAGGACGTTGCCGGTCGGGGGGCGCCCGTAGTGCTGCTCGAAGAGGAGGCGGCGAACGAGGTGGGTGCGGCCGGCCCAGGAGAGCAGTTGCCGCCCGCCGGACGCGATGGGGCCGGTCCACTCCAGGTGGCCGTCCTCGACTTCGCGCGTGAGCGCGGTCACCTTGGCCTGGAGGGTGGGGTAGGTCGTGCGCGGGGCCATGGTGGTCCTCCTCGGGTCGGTGCGGTCAGGCGGCGCGGTGGGCGTCGGTGGGGGCGGCCTGGAGGCGGCGGCGCAGCTGGAGCCACTGGAGGGGGCCCCACTCGGTGCGGCACCGGGCGCAGCGCACCGCGGCGGCGCCGTGCGGGAGTTCGAGGCGGCCGCCGCACGGGTTGCTGTCGCCGGGGCGGGCCGGGTCGGGGTGGTGGCCGACGACGGTGGGGTGGTCGGCGGGGGCGACGTGGCGGGTGGCCGCGGCGTGGAGCTGGTGGATCTCGCGGGCGCAGTCGCCGGCGGCGGGCCAGTCCAGGCGGATGTAGGTGAGGTGTTGGTGGAGGCCGCGGGCGGCGCGCAGCAGGCGGCCGTCGGGGTGGCCCCAGGGGTCGGGCCAGTGCAGGCCCATGTCCTCGTGCAGGGCCTGGCGCCATGTCTCCAGCACGGTGACGGCGCCGCCCGGCCCGATGAGGTCGAGGACGTCCAGGTCGACGGGGAGTGGGGCGTCGGCGGCGGCGGTGGGGCGGGTGCCGAGGCGGTCGGCGGCCTGGGCGGAGGGGCGCAGGTAGGCGGCGAGGGCGGCGTAGAGGGGCGGGAGGTCGGCGAGCTGCCGGCGGAGGCGGGCGGCGGTCGTGGGGTCGAGCATGGCGGTCTCCTGATGTGCTGTGCGGGCGGTCCGGCCTGGCGGGGCGTCAGCGGTTGGCGGTCTTCCTTGTGGCTCGGGCGAGGGCGCGGCGGGTGGCGCGGTTCGGGCGGGGCGCCGACTCGGGAACGTTGTCGGGGACGACGGTCTCGATCTGGCTGACGGTGGTGGTCCAGGTGATGCCGGGTGGGGGCGTGTGCTCGCGGATCACTTCTGGCCGCCGTCCTGGCCGAGCACCTCACGGGCCACCGCCAGAGCGGCCTCGTCAGTGGAGTTCTGGATGGCACCGCCGTCCTGCGCAGCGCTCTCGGCAACGGCGTCGAGGAGCTTGGCGATGGACCACGCGATGTCGAGCATGGAGAGCGGGTGGCGACCGTGCCGGAGGTGAGATGCGGCGTTGCTGAGTACGTCAGCGAAGGTTGGACCAGCCTTTGGTTCAGTCGGCCGGTCGAGGGTGGCGATGGTCTCGGGGGTGAGGCCGTAGCCGGCGGCCATGTCGAGCAGCTCCGGGCAGTCCGAGATGTTCTTGGTGAGCGGCCAGGAGTCGTCGTAGCCGCAGCCCTCGCAGGCGAGGGACGGCGGGTCCTGGCGGTGGCGGGCGAGGACCTTCAGGTCGGCGGCGGCCCGGAGGCGGCGTTCGAGGCCGGAGGCGTGGCGCTGCTCTCGGCCGGCGGTGGAGGTGAGCCAGTGGTGGAGGGTGGGCACGGGGTGCTCCTCGGTCAGGAGGTGGTCAGGAGGTGGGGCCTGCCGCCCGGGCGGGGCGGCAGGCGGGACGGGTCAGGAGGTGAGGTCCTCGCCGCACTTCGCGCACTGGGAGTGGGCCCTGAGGAGACCGCCCATGGCGTCGTGCAGGTGGACCTGGTGGACGTCGCCGCCGCAGTCGGCGTGCTCGACGTTCTCGGCGCGGTAGGTGTGCTCGGGTCCGCCGCCCCAGTCCTCGGTGCGGATGAGGGTCCACTGGATCTGGTCGGCGTCGATCTTGCTCATG
>NZ_BAAAKJ010000307.1:0-2306 GCF_039527695.1 Kitasatospora putterlickiae | reverse complement strand
CGGCGGTGGGGGGCGTCCGTTGACGGGCGTTAGCAGGGCGTCAGCTGGTCAGGGTGCGCACGGGTCAGTAGCCGCGGGTGCGGTAGATGCGGTCGTGCGTCCGGGTGGTGCAGTCGGGGCCGCAGGTCGGGCACGGCGGGATCGGGTGGGCGCAGGCCTCGCACAGCAGCCGGCCGTCGTCGGTCTGCTGCCAGCCCATGCCCTGGGCCTCGTTGACGGCCTCGGCCGGGCTGCCGAAGTGGAGCAGCACCTCGTCCCCGTTGGTCAGGGTGTTGCGGCACGTGCCGCACTGCGCGGTGAAGCAGGCGTGGGGCCGGAAGGTCGGGGCCAGGTCGCCGCTCACGTCGATGCCGGCGGTGTCCAGGACGGCGTGCAGGGAGACGAGCGAGACGATCTCGGTGGCGAGGTCGGCGGCCTGGCCGGTGTGGTGGTCGCCCGCGCGGCGCAGGATCTCGCCGAGGACGGCGGTGGCCGAGTCGGCGCGGCGGGCCTGGTGGCGGTTCTCCCGGATCGTGGACTGGTGCGCGGCGGTGGTGCGGCGCAGCCGGGCGCCGGTGACGGCGCGGTACTCGGCGTGCTGCTCGGTCAGCATGGTCACGATGGCCTGGAAACTCACGAGTTGGTCCTGGGCGGTGCGCAGCAGGTCGGTGGTGCGGGCGCTGGCACGGCGGGCGCCGGCGGCGGAACGGCGGTCCTGCTCGGCGGCGGCCTGCTGCTGCTCCCACAGGCGCAGCAGCGTGGTCTGCTCGGCGGGGCCGAGGGCGCGGGAGGCACGCCGGATCAGGTGGTCGAGGCGGCGGCGGGCGGCGTTGTCGAGCGCGGCCGGGGTCGGCTGGTGGCGGGGTGCCGGGAGGCTGGCGGGCGCGGTGCGCTCCTTGGGCTGGTCGTGGTGGGGCGAGCGGAGCGGGATGGTTCCGGTGGTCGGGTGGAGCGCCGCGTCGACCTCGACACAGAGCGCGGTCGCGGTGGTGGACGCGCAGCCCACGTAGCGGCGGAGGGCTGTTTCGACTGCCGAGATGCGGGCCCGGAGGGTGCTGACCTCGACCTGGTAGTCCGCGAGGACCGAACGCTGGTGTGCGGCGCGGTGCCGGGCGGAGTGCCAAGCGTTGCGGTAGCGGGTGAGCTGGGCCTCGCGGCGGATGCTGGAGCGGATGTTGCCGCGGACCGCGCGGGGGAGCGAGCGCACTTCCTCGGCCTCCCACGCGGTGAGCGGCCGGGTCTCGGCGGCGTCGATCAGGGCCTCGGCGGTAATGAGCCGGCCGGGAACGTCGGCGGGCTGCTCCTGGGCGTTGCGGTAGTCGTCGATGTGGGTGGGGTGGAGGGGCCCGTCGAGGAGGGGGATGAGGTCGAGGCCGATGGCGACGGCGTTGTCCTGGTCGGTGATGTCCTCGACGCGCTGCTGGATGAGATGGAGGCGGGCGCGCAGGCTATCGGCGGCGTCTTCGGCGCCGGCGCGGCCGAGGGCGGTCTCGTTGATGGCGGCGCGGAGGTAGTCCTGCCGGGCCATCAGGGCGGGCAGGTCGGTACGGGCGTGGGCGATGAACTCGGCGTCGGCCAGGGTGCGGTTGCCGAGGTAGCCGAGGTTGATGTCGAGCGTGCCGGAGGTGTCGGTGACCCGGCGGACGAGGTCGTGGCGGTCTTCCTCGATGTGCCAGGGGCCGGGGGTCGCGGCGTCGGCCCGCCGTCGGACGGCGTCGAGGTCGAGGTAGGGCTGCTGCTGCGGGGTGGACATGGGGCTGCTCCCGGGGATGAGGCCGCTGTGGGTGGCGGCGGTGCGGGTGTCGGGGAAGTCGGAACCGGCGGGGCCGGGGCCGGGGCCGCGGCCGAGGACGGCCAGGCCGGCGACGGCGACCGGCGCGGTGGCGGCGAGGACGGCCAGGGCGTTCACCGCGGGGTGATGGTCCAGCCGCCGCCGATCGGGGTGATCTCGGCGGCCTGGTCGAGCGGGGCGCACGGCCACCAGTCGCCGCAGGCGTGGCAGACGGGCGGGCCCCACGGGTCCGGGCTGCCCGGGATGGTGGTCGGGGTGTGCTCGCGGATCGTGGTGTCGGGGTGGGTGGTGGGCACGGTGGTCTCCTCGGTGGGTCAGGCGGTCCAGGCGATGCCGTGCCGGCTCGCCCAGTCCGTGTCTGCGGCGCTCTCGCGGGCGAGGCGGCGGGCGGCGAGTTGCTCGCGGTAGGCCTGGCCGATGTGGGCGTCCGGCTCGGCGGGCGGGATGTCGGCGGCGGCCTGGCACAGGGCGCACGGCAGGGTGGTCGCGCGGTGGGTGGGGCAGAGGGCGCGCGGCGCCGGGACGGCGGCCGTCG
>NZ_BAAAKJ010000306.1:7595-10554 GCF_039527695.1 Kitasatospora putterlickiae | reverse complement strand
CGACCCGCACCGGTCGTCCCGGTCCGCCCGGCGCCCGCGCTCGCGTGGCCCGCAGGATCCGCCGTCCCTGCGGTCGGAGGCGGACGAGGCCGCTCGCCCGGCGGGCGTTGTCGGTGCGGGTTCCCCGGCCATCCGAACGAGCTGAACCGAATCCGAAGCGGAGACCCTCCCCGTGCACCCCAGCATCACGGCCGCCTACCTCGCCCGCTACCGGTCCCTCGCCACCGCCCCCGACGCCGCGGGGGAACTGCTCCCGCTCACCGGTGCCCAGCGCCGGTTCCTGATCACCCGCCGCCGTGATCCGCGCGGCCGGACGGACGTCGTCCCGCTGTTCTTCGCCTTCCCGCGCGGCACCGTCGACCTGGCCCGGCTGGGTCGCGCCGCCGTCCGGCTGGCCGACCGGCACCCGGCGTTGCGCGGTGAGTTCACCGTGCGGCGCGGCACGCCGGTGCTGCGGCTGGGCGAGCCGTCCGTCGAGGTGGCCCGGGTGGTGGCCGAACCGGCGGACGCCCCAACGGCGTTGCGGCGGGCTCTGCTGGACTGGCCGGTCGACGGGCCGGTGCTGCGGCTGCTGCTGGCCGCCGCGCCGGACGACGAGGAGGAACTGCTCGCCGTCGCCCTGGACCACGCCGCCTGCGACGAGCAGTCGCTCGGCCTGGTCACCGACGGACTGGCGGTCACCTACGCCGCCGACGGCCAGGCGGCCCCCGCCACCACCCGGGGCGAAGCCGTCGAGGCCTACCGGTTCGCCGTGGAAGGCCAGTCGGCCGCCGAGGCGAACGCCGCGAGCGGGGCCGCGCGGGCCCACTGGGCCGCCCGGCTCGCCGCGCTCGGCGAGCCGCCCGGGGGAGCCCGGCCGGCCGGGGCCGCCTGGTCGACCGGCATGGTCGTCGAGCGGCTGCCCGCGGTGACCGGAGCAGCCCGCGGCGGGGTCTTCCCCGCGCTGCTGGACGCGGTGGCCGCCGCGGTGCACCGCCTCGACGGCGACGGCGATCGGGTGCTCGCGCTCGGCTACCCGTGGGGCGGCAGGCCGGCCGGGGCCGCCCCCGTCCTCGGCTGCTTCCTCAACACCCTCGTCCACCCGGCTCCGCCCGGCCCGCCGCGCGGCCTCGACGCGCTCGGCGCCGACTGGTGGGACGACCTCGACCACGCGGACACCCCGTACGACGAGGTGGTGCGCGCCGCCCGCTCGGCCGGGGCGGGCTGGTCCGGCACGCTCGACGGGCTGCTGACCTTCGAGGACCTGCACCGCCGTCCGCCGCTGGTGCTCGACGGGACCGTCGGGAGGGAGGTCCACCTGGCCGGGCGCCCGCTCGCGGCGCCGCTCGCGGTCTCCGCCTCGCACGGCGAGGACCTGCTGGTCCGGCTGGCCTGGGACCGCGAGCGCTACCCCCGGGCCGCGGCGGAGGAGGCCTTCGCGGAACTGCTCGCCACCCTGCGCCGCCACCTCGGCGCACCGGCCTGATCCCACCGGGTCCCCGGCGCCACCCCGCGCGCCCGCGCGCCCCGCCCCGTCCGCCCCGCCCCGTCCGCCCCGCCGTGCCCGCCACCGCGCCCCGGCATCGTCGATTCCGGACAACCACCCGACACCACAAGGGAGTCGCCCATGTTCGCCTTGTCCTCCTCGCAGCAGGTCGTCTGGCTGCACGAGCAACTGCTGCCCGGCAGCCGGGCCTACAACTTCACCGCCGCCCTCGACCTCTGGGGCCCGCTCGACACCGCCGCGCTGCGGGCCGGCCTCACCGCGGTGCTCACCCACCACCCCGGCCTGCGGCTCGAACTGGTCGCCCAGGCCGAGGGGTTGCCGCTCCAGCGGGTCGGCGCCCGGAGCGAGCCGAGGCTGCGCACCAGCGACCTGAGCACCGGTCCCGACCCCGAGGCCGCGTTCCGCACCCTGCTCGCCGCCGAGGCCGAGGAGCCGCTGGACACCACCGAGGCCCCGCTGCTGCGCTGGCACCTCGCCCGGATCGGCACCGACCACCACCGGCTGATCCACGTCGAGCACCACCTCGTGCACGACGGCCACTCCTTCGCGATCCTGCTGCGCGACCTGTTCACCGTCTACCGCGCGCACGTGCTCGGCACTCCGGCCGACGCCGTCACCCTGCCCGCCGCACCCTCCTACGAGGAGTACGTGAGTGCCGTCGGCGAGGCCGACCGCGAGCGCGGACTCGCCTACTGGAAGCGCGAGTTGGCGGACGCCCCGGTCGACCTCGCGCTGCCCGGCCTGGCCCGCCCCGGCGCGGTCCGCCGCCACCGCGGCGGGCAGCTGCGCCAGTCGATCGGCGCCGACCTCGCCGAGCGGCTGCGCGAGCGCGCCAAGGCCGACGGGCACACCCCGTTCTCCACCCTGCTCACGCTCTTCGCCGAATTGCTGCGCCGCCACAGCGGTCACCGCGAACTGGTGGTCGGCACCGCGGTCGGCAACCGTCCGCCCGGCTTCGAGGGCACGGTCGGGATGTTCGTCAACACCGTGCCGCTGCGCCTGCGGCTCGATCCGGCCGCGCCCGGCACCGAGGCGGTGGACGAGGTCACCGACGTGCTGTTCCGCGCCCTGCCGCACCAGGACGTGCCCGTCCAGGAGCTGACCCGCGCGCTCGGCCGGCACACCGGCGGCGCCGACAACCCGCTGTTCAGCGTGATGTTCAGCGCGCACGACGCGCCGCTGCCCGACGTCCGGGTGCCCGGCCTGGAGGTCTCGCTCCACGAGGGGTTCAACACCGGCACCACCCGCTTCGACCTCGACGTCGTGCTGCTGCCCGACGACCGCCGGGTGGTCGGCGAGAAGCACGGCGCGGCCGGGATGACCCTGGTCTGGGACTACGACGCCGACCTGTTCGACGAGCCGACCGCGACCCTGCTCTCCGAGCGGCTGCTCGACCTGCTGCGCGGCTACCTGGACGGCCCGGACGGGCCGCTCACCGCCGCCCGACTGGAGACCGTCGACAGCGTGCTCACC
>NZ_BAAAKJ010000306.1:5806-7510 GCF_039527695.1 Kitasatospora putterlickiae | reverse complement strand
CGCCGACCTCGCGCCCGCGCCCGCCACGCCCGCCGCCGCCGAGGCCCCCGAGCCCGCCGGCCTCGACCCGGCCGCCGCCCATGACCCCACCGCGCCCGCCCTGCTCGCCGGCACCGAGCGCCTGAGCTACGGCGACCTCGACCGCCGCGTCGGCGAACTCGTCGAACGCCTGCGCGCCGCCGGCGTGGCACCTGGCCAGCCGGTCGCCACCGTCCTGCCGCGCGGCGTGGACAGCGTCGTCGCCCTGCTCGCCTGCCTGCGCCACGGCGCGGTGTACGCCCCGCTGTCCGCCGAGGACCCGCCGGCCAGGCTCGCCCTGCTGCTGGACCGGCTCGCCCCCGCGCTCGTCCTCGCCACCCGGCGGAGCGCGCTCGCCCTGCCCGGCGAGGTGACGCCGGCGCTGCTGGACGGCCCGCCGTTCCCCGAGGCCGGGCCCGCCGCCGTGCTGGACGGTGCCGCCTACGTGATCCACACCTCCGGCTCCACCGGCGTGCCCAAGCCGGTCCTGGTCGGCCGCGGCGCGCTCGCCCGCTGGACCACCGCGATCGCCGCCCGCTACGGGCTCGGCCCCGCCGACCGGGTGCTGCTGTTCGCCCGCCCCTCCTTCGACGTGGCGCTGGAGGAGGTGCTGCCCTCCCTGGTGGCCGGCGCCGCCCTGGTGGTGCCGCAGCGCGAGGTGCCGACCGGGCCCGAACTGGTCGCCGTGCTGGCCGCCCGCGGCGTGACCGTCGCCAACCTGCCCACCAGCTACGCCCTCGCCGTCCGCGACGACCTGCGCGAGGCGCTGGCGGACGGCCGCTGGTCCCCGCGCCTGCTGGTCCTCGGCGGCGAGCGGCTGCCCGCGCGCGCCCTGCGCGGGCTGACGGACGGCACCGCCGTCACCGTCCTCAACGCCTACGGCGTCACCGAGGCCACCGTCACCTCCACCGTGCACCGGATCACCGGCGACGACCTGACCCAGGACACCGACGCCGCCGAGATCCCGCTCGGCACCGAACTGCCCGGCGTCCGGGTGCACGTCCTGGACGCCGGCGGACAGCCGCTGCCGCCCGGCGCCGTCGGCGAACTCGCCGTCGGGGGAGCGGTCCTGGCCGACGGCTACCTCGGCCTGCCGGAGGCCACCGAGGCCCGCTTCACCACCCTCCCCGAGCCCGGCGGCGAGCGCGTCTACCGCACCGGCGACCGCGGCTACCGCGGCCTCGACGGCCGGCTGCGCTTCCTCGGCCGCCAGGACAACCAGGTCAAGCTGCGCGGCTTCCGGATCGAACTTGAGGAGATCGAGGCAGCCGCCTCCGCCGAACTCGGCGGCCGCTCCTGCGCCGTCGTCCTCCACCACGACGACACCACGGGCCCGCGCCTGCTCGGCTTCCTCGACGGCGGCCCGCGACCCGACCAGGCCGCCCTGCACACCGCGCTCGCCCGCCGGCTGCCCGCCGGACTCGTCCCGGCGTACTGGACGGCCCTGGACGCCATGCCGCTGCTGCCCGGCGGCAAGCCCGACCGGACGGCCCTCGCCCGGCTGGCCGCCGAGACGCCCGAGCCCGCCGGTCCCGACGCGCCCGCCGACGGGGCGGCCCCGAGGAACCTCACCGACCCCGGCCGGCTGCTGCTCGCCGAGGCCTGGCGGGAGGTGCTGGGCCACGACCGGTTCACCGCCGACTCGCACTTCTTCGAGGTCGGCGGCCACTCGCTGCTCGCCACCCG
>NZ_BAAAKJ010000306.1:1639-5768 GCF_039527695.1 Kitasatospora putterlickiae | reverse complement strand
GCCGCCTGGCTGGAGCCGCGCCTCGGCGGCCGGCCCCCGCTGCGCACGTTCTTCCAGCACCCCGTCCTGGCCGACCAGGCCCGCGCCCTGACCGGAGCCCGACAGTGACCAGGACCACCGCCCCCGGCCTCTCCGCCCCGTCCGCCGTCCTCGAAGCCGGGCACCGCGAACTCACCGACGCCTTCGAGAGCTTCATTCGCCGCGAACTCGACCCGCTCGCCTCCGAGTTGGCCGAGTCCGCCGAACAGCCGCCGGACGACCTGCGCGCCTACGTGCGCAAGCGCTCCGCCGCCCTCGGCTTCTACGCCGGCGACTACCCCGAGGAACTCGGCGGCGCCGGCATGCCGTTCACCGCCGTCGTGCAGCTCCACCACGCCGCCGGACGCAGCGGCTGCCCGCTCGCCCCGTACGCGCTGGCCGGCTCCGACGGGCCCAGCCCGCTGCTGCGCCACGGCACCCCCGAGCAGATCGAGCGCCACCTCGTCCCGCTGGTCCGCGGCGAGCGCACCCGCTGCCTCGCCCTCACCGAACCGCAGGCCGGCTCCGACGCCTTCCGGCTCACCACCACCGCCGTCCGCGACGGCGGGGGATGGCTGCTGAACGGCCGCAAGACCTTCGTCAGCAACGCCGACCGGGCCGACCTCGCCCTCGTCGTCGCCGCCACCGACCTCGGCGACGGCGCCGGACCGACCGCCGGCGCCACCGCCTTCGTGCTGCCCATGGACCACCCCGGGCTGCGCGTCGGCCAGCGCTACGAGGGCATGTCCGGCGAGCCGCTGTTCGAGCTGGTCCTCGACCGGCTGCACGCCCCGGCCGCCTCCGTCATCGGCGGCGAGGCGGGCGTCGGCGCCGCCACCGGCCTGGCCATGGACAGCCTCTCCCGGGGCCGCCTGGTGGTCGCCGCGATGTGCAACGGCATCGCCGAGTACGCGCTGCGGCTCGGCGTCGAGTACGCCCGCGAACGGCGCGCCTTCGGACAGCCGATCGGCGACTACCAGCACGTCCAGGAGCACCTGGTGCGCACCCGCGCCGAGGTCGAGGCCGCCAAACTGCTCACCCTCGCCTGCGCTCGGCTGGTCGACGACGGCACCGAGGCCCCCGAGAACGCCGCGCTAGCCAAACTGACCTCCTCCGAGACCGCCGTCCGGGCCGTCGACCGCTCGCTCCAGGTGCACGGAGCCACCGGCTGGGTGCGCGGCCATCCGCTGGAATACCTCTACCGCTACGTCCGGATGACGACCATCATCGAAGGGACCTCCGAGGTCCAGAAGGTGATCGTGGCCCGGGCCATGGGCCTGGGCTGACCCCGTACCGACGACCATCGACCGACGTCCGGAGGACTGACCATGACCACCACCCCGGCCCGCCCCGTGCCCGGACTCCTTCCCGGCCTCTCCGTCGCCCACGGCCGTCCGCACCGCGACGGCGCCGTCCTCGACCTGTTCACCAGCTGGGCCCGCCGCGTCCCGCACGCCCCCGCCCTGGTCGACGGCGAACTGACCCTCAACTACGCCGAACTCGACCGCGTCGCCGACCAGGTGGCCGGACAGCTGGCCGAACACGTGCGGCCCGGTGACCTGGTCGGCCTCTGCCTCGACCACTCCGCCGCCCTGGTCGCCGCCACCCTGGCGGTCGCCAGGATCGGCGCCGTCCACCTGCCGCTCGGCCCGCGCCCCGGCGGNNNNCGTCGCCGAACAGCTGCGCCCCGCCTGCCTGATCGGCGACCCGGCGCTGCTGCCACCCGCCCACCGGGACGGCCGGCACCGCCCGCTCGCCGCCCCCGGCGCGCGCGGGATCGTGGCCGCCTTCGCCGACCCCGCCGACCCCGCCGTGGTCGGGGGAGCGGCCGGGACCAAGGCCCCCAAGGGCGCCCAGTACACCGTGCTCACCTCCGGCTCCACCGGCCTGCCCAAGGCCGTCGCGGTCGGCCAGACCGCGCTCGGCGCCCTGCTCACCTGGTACCGCGAGCTGACCGGCCTCGGCCCCGGCGACCGGCACAGCCTGCTGATCGGCGTCGCCTTCGACCCGCACCTGATGGAGCTGTGGGCCGCCCTCAGCTCCGGCGCGGCGCTCGTCGTCGCCCCCGAAGCCGTCCGCTGGGACCCGGTCGCGCTCACCGACTGGTGGCGCGCCGCCGGCATCACCGTCGGCGTGCTGCCCACCCCGCTCGCCGAACCCGTCCTGGACCGCCCGTGGCCCGGCGGCCTGCCGCTGCGCCACCTCGTGGTCGGCGGCGACCGGCTGCGCCGCGCCCCCGGCCCGGACGTCACCGCGACCGTCCACAACGCCTACGGCCCGGCCGAGGCCACCGTCGTGACGACCGTGCACAGCATGGCCCCGGGCGCCGACCACGGCACCGGCGCGCCGCCGATCGGCCGCCCGATCCCCGGCGCGATCGTCCTGGTGACCGACGAGAACGGCCGCCCGCTGCCGCGCGGCGAGGCCGGCGAACTGCGGATCGGCGGCCAGGGCCTGGCCATCGGCTACCTCGACGCCGGGCTGACCGCGGAGCGCTTCGTCTCCGCGCCCGACGAGGTCGACGGCACCGACCGGGTCTACCGCACCGGTGACCGGGTCCTGATGCGCCCGGACGGCGTGCTGGAGTTCCTCGGCCGGCTGGACGACCAGGTCAAGGTCAGCGGGGTGCGGATCGAGCCCGCCGAGGTCGAGGCCGCCCTCGAACGCGACCCCCGGGTGCGGCGCGCCGCCGTGGTCGCCCGCCCGGCCCCGGCCGGCGGCGGCGCCCCCGTCCTCGCCTTCGTCCAGCCCGCCGCCGGGGGCGGTCCGGTGGACGCCGCTCCGCTGCTGGACGCCGTGCGGCCCTGGCTGCCCGAGCAGGCCGTGCCGAGCGTGCTGCGGCTGGTCGACGCCTTCCCGCTGGACGCCAACGGCAAGATCGACCGCGCCGCGCTGCTCAAGGCCGAGGAGACCGCCGCCCAGCAGGACGGCCAGGGCGGCCCGGAGGAGGCCACGCCCACCGAGCGGACCGTGCTGCGGCTCTGCCGCGAGCTGCTCGGCCGCACCGGCCTCACCCTCGCCGACAACCTCCTGGACGCGGGCGGCACCTCCGTCACCGCGGCCCGGCTGCTCGCCGCCCTGGAGGAGGAGTGCGGCGTACGGCTGCGCGCCCCGCTGCTGCTGCGCCAGCCCGACCTGCGGGCCGTGGCGCGCCTGATCGACGAGCGGCGCCCGGCCGCCGACTGACCCGGCCGCCGCCCCCGCCACTCCTCCCGACCCTCGCCGCGGGGCGCTCCGGCATGCCGCCGGGGCGCCCGGAAACGGACCCGCCCATGACTGTCCCCGCCACCACCGTCCCGGAACTCGTCGCCCGGCAGGCCGCCGAGCACCCCGACGCGCTCGCCGCGACCGACGGCGGTACCACCCTCACCTACCGCGAACTCACCGCCGCCGCGGCCCGGCTGGCCGCCGAGCTGACCGCCCGCGGGGTCCGCCCCGGCAGCGCCGTCGGCCTGCTCTGCGCCCGCGCCGCCCGCCTCCCCGTCGCCCAGCTCGCCATCTGGTGGGCGGGCGGCCACGTCGTCCCGCTCGACCCGGCCTACCCGCGACCGCGGCTGCACGCCATGCTCGACGACGCCGGCGTCCGCCTCACCCTCGGCGACAAGGCGCTGCTGGCCGAGGCGGGCCTGCCCGAGGAGCACGTCCTGGTCCTCACCGAACTCGGCCCCGCCGCGATCGCCGCCACCGGACCCGGGACGCCCGCGCCGCCCGGACCCCCGGCCCCGGACGCGACCGCCCTGGTCTACTACACCTCCGGCTCCACCGGCCGCCCCAAGGGCGTCCTGGTCCCGCACGGCGCAATCGCCGACCTGGTCACCGCCGCCGACGGCCCCGCCCTGCGCCCCGGCGACCGGGTGCTGCACCACTCGCCGGTCGCCTTCGACGCCGCGACCTTCGAACTGTGGGGCCCGCTGGCGCGCGGCGCCGCCGTCGCGCTGTCCCCGGCCGAACGCCCCAGCGCCGAGGAACTCGCCCGCGACATCGAGCGGTTCGGCGTCACCACCGCCTTCCTCACCACCGCGCTGTTCCACCAGCTGGCCGCCCGCCGCTCGCGGGTCTTCGGCGTGCTGCGCACCGTGCTGGCCGGCGGCGAGGCGCTCTCCGCGGAGCA
>NZ_BAAAKJ010000306.1:0-1619 GCF_039527695.1 Kitasatospora putterlickiae | reverse complement strand
GTGCTCCGCGCCTTCCCGTGGCTCGACCTGTGCAACGTCTACGGGCCCACCGAGGCCACCACGTTCACCACCCTGCACCGGATCCGGCCCGCCGACCTCACCGGATCGGTCCCGATCGGCCGCCCCTTCGGCGGCGCCCGCGCCCTCGTCCTGGACGCGGACCGCCGGCCCGTCCCCGACGGCACCCGCGGCGAACTGTGGATCGCCGGCGCCCGGGTGACGCTCGGCTACCTCGGCCGTCCCGGGCTGACCGCCGAGCTCTTCGCCGACCTCCCCGGCACCGGCCGCGCCTACCGCACCGGCGACCGCGTGCTGCGACGCCCGGACGGGGTGCTGGAGTACCACGGCCGGCTGGACGACCAGGTGAAGGTGCGCGGCTTCCGGATCGAGCCCGGCGAGGTCGAGCACGCCCTGCGGAGCCTGCCCGAGGTGGCGGAGACGGTGGTCGTGGTCCGCCGGGCCGGCCACGAGGACGCCGCGCTCACCGCGTACGTGGTCCCCGCCGAGGGCGTCCGCCCGGTGCCCGAGGCACTCCGCCGCCGACTCGCCGAACGGCTCCCGGCGCACCTGGTGCCCACCGCCTGGACGCTGCTCGACGCCCTGCCGCTCACCACCAGCGGCAAGGTCGACCGGCGCGCGCTGGCCGCGGACGACGCCGCCGCGGTCGCCGCCCCCGCCCCCGCCCCCGGGACCACGCCCGCCCCCGCCGCGCTGACGCCGATCCAGCAGGTGGTGGCCGCCGCCTGGTCGCGCGCCCTGGAGCACGAGGTGACCGCGCCGGACGCCGACTTCTTCGCCGAGGGCGGGCACTCGCTGCTCGCCATGTGGGTGGTCGACGACCTGCGCGAGGACCTCGGCGTCGAGCTGCCGCTCGGCGACTTCCTCGACCACCCGACCGTGGCCGGCCAGGCCGACCTGGTCGAACGCGCCCTGCTGGCAGCCGAAGCCGAAGCCGAAGCCGGTGCCGAAGCCGCCGGATCCGAGGAGCCCACCCGATGACCGCCCCCGCCGACCACACGACCCAGGCCGACCTGCTCCGCCGCGCCCGCCGCCGCACCTCGGCCGCCGCGTCCGCCGCCCCCGGCGTGCCCGCCGCGTCCGCCGACCCCGGCCCGGCCCCGCTGTCCCACGCCCAGCACCGGATGTGGCTGATGGACCGCCTCGGCCAGGGCGGCCCCCGCTACCACGTCCCGCTCGCCACCCGGCTGCGCGGCCCGCTGGACACCGCCGCCCTCGCCGCCGCCCTGACCGCCCTCACCACCCGCCACCACGTCCTGCGCACCCGCTACGGGCGGAGCGAGGACGGCCCCCACCAGCAGGCCGCCCCCGCCGCCCCGGTCCCGCTGCCCGTCCGCGACGCCACGCCCGAGGCCGCCTCCGCCCTGCTGCACACCGAGGCCGCCCGGCCCTTCGACCTCACCACCGGCCCCGTCCTGCGCGCCCTGCTCCTGCGGCACGCCCCCGACGACCACACCCTGCTGCTCACCCTCCACCACATCGCCGTGGACGGCGGCTCGCTGCCCGTCCTCGCCACCGAACTCGCCGCGCTCTACGCCGCCGCCGACGGCCGCCCGTCCGGCCTGCCCGACCCGGAAGTCCAGTACGCCGACTACGCCCTG
>NZ_BAAAKJ010000305.1:657-949 GCF_039527695.1 Kitasatospora putterlickiae | reverse complement strand
GAGCACCCGGGGCGCCGGCGGTCCGGCGCCGTCGCGCAGCGAGGCGGCGAACTCGCCGATCAGCCGGGTCTTGCCGATGCCGGGCTCGCCGAGCACCGTGACCAGGTGCGGCAGTTGGCGGCGGACGGTGTCCTGGTAGGCGCCGCGCAGCAGGTTCAGCTCGTGGACGCGCTCCAGGAACGGCGGTTCGGCGGGGTGCCCGGACGGCCGGCGGCCGGGCGCGGCGGGTGCTCGCCGCCGGGACGGCGCTGCTGGTCGCGGGCGTCGGCCTCGGGCTGGTGTGGAGCGACTA
>NZ_BAAAKJ010000305.1:0-643 GCF_039527695.1 Kitasatospora putterlickiae | reverse complement strand
CCGCCTCGACGGCGGCGTCGGCGGCCCACAGTTCCCCGTGCGGGACCTGCAGCAGCAGGTGGTGGCAGGCGTCCAGGACCTGGCCGGTGACCTCCACGGGCTCGGGCGCGCTGTCGTCGTAGGTGACCACCACCTCGCCGGTGCCGACCACGAGGTGGGTGACCGGGCGGGTGGCGGCGGCCGCGGGGCCGGGCGCCGGTCCGGGCACGGTGGCCCCGGGGGCGGCCGGTCCGGGCGCCTCGAAGTGGCGGCGCAGGGCGAGGGCCGCGCGCAGGGCCCGCTCGGCGTCGTCCTCGTGGGCCCGGGGGACGCCGAAGACGACCAGCCACACCGAGCCGAAGGCGCGCCGCACGTGTCCGCCGAAGGGCGCCATCTCGCGCCGGATGTCGGCGGTCAGCTCCTTGACGGCGTGGTCGACGCGCTCGGGGGCGAGGGCGCCGCCGTCGGCCGTCCACCGTGCGCGGACCATGACGACGCTGGCCGGGCGCCGCTCGACCCGTTCCCAGGACGCGCGGAAGGCGTAGTCGTCGGCCAGGGCGTCGGTGGTCCCGGCGCGGCCGGCGGCGCGGTGGTCGGCGCGCGCGGGCGGGGCGGACGGGGCGGACGGGGCGGGCGACGGCGCGGCGGGTGCGAGCGGGGGACG
>NZ_BAAAKJ010000304.1:13516-17279 GCF_039527695.1 Kitasatospora putterlickiae | reverse complement strand
GCCGCGGCGCTCCTGGCGCGGCGGGCCGTCCTGCCGGTCGCCGCCGCGGCCGCCGCGCTCGCCGCCGCGCTCCACCTCGTCGTCCAGCCGCAGGGTGAGCCCGATCCGCTTGCGCGGCACGTCCACCGAGGTCACCCGGACGGTCACGATGTCGCCCGGCTTGACCACCTCGCGCGGGTCCTTGACGAAGTTCTTCGACAGCGCCGACACGTGCACCAGCCCGTCCTGGTGCACGCCCACGTCGACGAAGGCGCCGAACGCGGCCACGTTGGTCACCACGCCCTCCAGCACCATGCCGACCTCCAGGTCGCCGATCTTGTCGACGCCCTCCTTGAAGGTCGCGGTGCGGAACGCCGGGCGCGGGTCACGGCCCGGCTTGTCCAGCTCGCCGAGGATGTCGGTGACGGTCGGCACGCCGAAGGTGTCGTCGGCGAAGTCACCCGGCCGCAGGGCGCGCAGCCTGCCGCCGTTGCCGATCAGCTCGCGCAGCTCCCCGCCGGTCGCGGCGAGGATCCGGCGCACCACCGGGTACGCCTCCGGGTGCACGCTGGAGGCGTCCAGTGGGTCGTCGCCGTCCGGGATCCGCAGGAAGCCCGCGCACTGCTCGAAGGCCTTCGGGCCGAGCCGGGCCACGTCCTTCAGCGCCTTGCGGGTGCGGAACGGGCCGTTGGCGTCCCGGTGGGCGACGATGTTGTCCGCGAGCGTGCCGGTGATGCCGGAGACCCGGGTGAGCAGCGGGGCGGAGGCGGTGTTGACGTCCACGCCGACCGCGTTCACGCAGTCCTCGACCACGGCGTCCAGCGAGCGGGAGAGCTTCAGCTCGCTCAGGTCGTGCTGGTACTGGCCGACCCCGATCGACTTGGGATCGATCTTGACCAGTTCGGCCAGCGGGTCCTGGAGCCGGCGGGCGATCGAGACCGCGCCGCGGATCGACACGTCCAGGTCCGGCAGCTCCTGCGAGGCGAAGGCGGACGCCGAGTAGACCGAGGCGCCGGCCTCGCTGACCATCGCCTTGGTGAGCTTGAGTTCCGGGTGGCGCTTGATGAGGTCCTCGGCGAGCTTGTCGGTCTCCCGGGAGGCGGTGCCGTTGCCGATCGCCACCAGGTCGACGTCGTGCTTCGCCGCCAGCGCGGCCAGGGTCGCCAGCGCGGCGTCCCACTTGTTGGCGGGCTGGTGCGGGTAGATCGTGTCGTACGCGACCACCTTGCCGGTCGCGTCCACCACCGCGACCTTGACGCCGGTGCGGAAGCCCGGGTCCAGGCCCATGGTGGCGCGGGTGCCGGCCGGGGCGGCGAGCAGCAGGTCCCGCAGGTTGGCGGCGAAGACGCGCACCGCCTCGTCCTCGGCCTCCGCGCGCAGCCGGCCGCGCAGGTCGATGCCGAGCCGGACCAGGATCCGGGTGCGCCAGGCCCAGCGGACGGTGTCGCCGAGCCACTTGTCGGCCGGGCGGCCGTGGTCGGCGATGCCGAAGCGGGCGGCGATGCGCTGCTCGTAGTCGTTGGCGCCGGGCAGGTCGCCGGCCTCCTCGCCGTCGTACGGGGACAGGTCGAGGTCCAGCACCTCCTCCTTCTCGCCGCGCAGCATCGCCAGGACGCGGTGCGAGGGGAGCCTGGTGTACGGCTCGGCGAAGTCGAAGTAGTCGGCGAACTTCGCGCCCTCCTGCTCCTTGCCCTCGCGGACGGTGGCGACCATCCGGCCCCGGGTCCACATCCGCTCGCGCAGCGAGCCGACCAGGTCGGCGTCCTCGCCGAACCGCTCGACCAGGATCGCCCGGGCGCCCTCCAGCGCGGCCGGGGCGTCGGCCACCGACTCGTTCAGGTAGCCCGCCGCCAGCGCGGCCGGGTCCTGCGCCGGGTCGGCGAGCAGGGTGTCCGCCAGCGGCTCCAGGCCGGCCTCGCGGGCGATCTGCGCCTTGGTGCGCCGCTTCGGCTTGAACGGCAGGTAGATGTCCTCCAGCCGCGCCTTGGAGTCGGCGGCCAGGACCCGCGCGCGCAGCGCGTCGTCCAGCTTGCCCTGCGCCTCGATCGACTCCAGGACGGCGGTGCGCCGCTCCTCCAGCTCCCGCAGGTAGCGCAGCCGCTCCTCCAGGGTGCGCAGCTGCGCGTCGTCCAGCGAGCCGGTGACCTCCTTGCGGTAGCGGGCCACGAACGGCACCGTCGCGCCGCCGTCCAGCAGCTCGACCGCCGACTTCACCTGCCCCTCGCGGACGCCCAGTTCCTCGGCGATCTTCCGCTCGATCGCCTGCTGGGCCTGCTTGGCCGCCTGTTCGACTGGCGTGGTCACGAAGCCGGTCACCTTCTTCAGAGTTGCGTTCCGTACCCCCGCATTCTCGCAGCAACCCCCGACACCCCGCCCCGCCCCCGCCACCCCGGGCGTGGCGTGCGGCCGCCCGCGACGGCCCCCGTCGCGACCCCGAGCGCCCCCCGCGAAACCCAACGCCTCCCCGAAATACTCATGTTCTCACCCTGGTGTTCGAAATCCGCCTGAGCGCGGGGCCCCTCGCGGCGTACAGTGCCGGGCATGTGCGCAGCCGCTCGGACGCCCGACCACCTGCACGACGACGACCACCGGTACAGCCCTCTGCACGATCCCCTGCACGACCGTCTGCACGACGACGAACCCGCCATCGACACCGGACTGGTACGGCGGCTGATCGCCCTCCAGTTCCCGCAGTGGAAGGGCCTGCCGCTCGCGGCGGCCGGGCTCACCGCCACCGACAACGCGATGTTCCGGCTCGGACCCGAACTCGCCGTCCGCCTCCCCCGGGCCGCGTGGGCCGCCGGGAACCTCGGACGCGAGCAGTACTGGCTCCCCCGCCTCGCCCGGCACCTGCCGGTGCCCGTCCCGGCGCCGGTCGGCCAGGGCCGGCCGACCGTCGGCTACCCCTGGAGCTGGTCGGTGCTGCGATGGCTCGACGGCGCCAACCCGGTCCCCGGATCGATCCCCAACCCCGTCCAGCTCGCCTACGACCTCGCCGAATTCGTCACCGCCCTGCGCTCCGTCGAACCCGCCCCGGACGCCCCGGACGCACTGCGCGCCGGGTCACTGGCGAGCCGTGACGCCGCCACCCGGGCCGCCATCGGGCGGCTGCGCGGGGTGCTCGACACCGAGACGGCGACCGCCCTGTGGGACAAGGCGCTACGGCTGCCCGAGCCCTCCGGGCCGGCCGTCTGGGTGCACGGCGACCTCACCCCCGGCAACCTCCTGGTCACCGGCCAACGCCTCAGCGCGGTCCTGGACTTCGGCCTGCTGGGCGTCGGTGACCCGACCGTCGACCTGCTGCCCGCCTGGAGCCTGCTCCCGCCTTCCGCCCGCCCGGCCTTCCGCGGCACCCTGGCCGTCGACGACGCCACCTGGGAACGCGGCCGCGCCTGGGCGCTGTCCATCGCCCTCGTCCAACTGCCCTACTACCGCACCACCAACCCGCCACTGGCCGCCAACGCCCGGCACGTCGTCCGGGAGATCCTGGCGGACCGCAGCGTGTGAGCCTCCGGCCGGGCGGGCCTCAAGCCGGACGATTCTCCGGCCGGGCGGGCGTCAGATGGAGCGCGTCGGTTCGGCGGCCCCCGGCGGCAGCGGGGTGCGGGCCGCCTCCGACCGCCACGCCACGGCCAGCTCGGCCGGGAAGCGGCGGCCGCTGCGGGTCAGCACCAGCCCGGGCGTCAACTCGACCTCGTCGCCCGGGCGGAACGGCCGGTCGGCGCCCGGCGGGAGCCGCTCCCACGGGCCCAGGTGGCCGCGCCGCCCGGCCGCCCCCATCCGG
>NZ_BAAAKJ010000304.1:8718-13442 GCF_039527695.1 Kitasatospora putterlickiae | reverse complement strand
CCGACGGCCGTCCGCGTCCCCTCGTCCAACGTGTACCGGCCCACGCACGCCCCGTCCAGCACCACCTTGACCTGGGCGGCACCGGGCCGGGCCCCGTCGTCGAGCAACGGCGTGCCGTGCAGCTCGCAGGTCGGCACGCCCCCGCGCATCCGGGGCAGCATCACCCGCCCGCCGCGGCGCACGCTGTACAGGCCGCACCGGGCGTCCGGGCAGCGCCAGGCCCGCCCGACCACCTCGACCAGCGGCTTGCTGGCTGCGGTCAGCAGCCCCTGCTTCTTCAGCGCCGACAGCTCCATCTTCTTGGAGATCTCCGCGCCGGTCCGGTACCCCATGTCCAGCGGCACCAGCCGCACCGCACCCCGCCCGGCCGCCTCCGGCCGCAGGAACTGCCAGGTGTTGCCCTGGATCCACGGGTGCTCGATCCGGTGGTCGTCGTAGTGGTCGGCGGTGACCACCTGGATCCCGGTCATGCCGGCGATCTCCAGCACCCGCTCATCGGCGTCCGGCACCTCCTCCACCAGCCCCTCCGCCACCCACCGCGCCAGCGTCCGGACGTCCGCCACGTCCTCGAACTCCCGCCGCCCGCCCAGCAGACTGCGGTCCGCCACGCAGTAGACCGCCACGTCCCGGTCCCCGGTCAACCGCACCAGCGCCTCCACCACCAGCCCCAGCCGGTGCAACGACCGCGCCGCCGCCCCGCCGAAGTCCGTCCGCCGCACGACGTTGGAGAGCTCCACCAGATAGTCCGCCCGGTCCGCGGACGTGGCGAGGTTGCGATCAAGGGCGCGGTAGGAGTGGTGCTCCATGGAACCTCCGTGCGGTCGGCGGGCCCTCCCATCATGACCCAGGCCCTCCGGCCGCGGGCCGCAGATCAGAAGAGCTCCAGCAACGGCGAGGTCAGCGTCACCTCAAGGTCGGCCGCGACGATCAGGGCCGCGAAGGCGACGACACGGGGCTCGGGTGCCCGGAAGCGCCAGTCCGGTCCGGTGAACTCCGCGAGTTCGGCACCCGAGGAGTCCACGACGCGACCCCGTGGGAACCGCGTCCTGGCGACGAACACGGTCTCACCGGCCTGCATCCTCACGAAGCGGCCCCGCGGTCCGAGAGTGCGCCTGCCGGTGACGCTCCCCTTCACTCCGAGCAGGGAGACATCCACGCCTCCCCTCACCTGACGCCGCGCCGCGTAACCCGGGGTTCCCATACCGTCGACCGAGAGGATCTCGGACCTGTCCAGCACGAACTCCCACCGCTCGGCACCGCCCCCGAGCGGTCCTCTGACGACGGAGATCCTCCCCAGCCGCGAATCCAGCTCTCCCGCCGGCCGCCGCGATTTCACCGGACTCCGCCATGCCCGGCCCCTCTCGACAGGCCTGAACTTCACGCCCACCCCTACCCCGAATCAGCCCGGCCGTCATGCCGCCCGCCCCCAGGGGCCGAAGTCCCCTGGGGCGGCGTCACTCGTTCTCAGGGCCGCGCGCTCGACCGATCGTCGTACCGGTTCGGGCCGCTTGCGGTCACTCGAACCGGATCACCGGAAACCTTTCCCGGCGATGGCGGGCGGAACCACATAGGGTGCGAACATGACACGTCATCTGACCTTCGAAGGCCCCTACAACTTCCGCGACCTGGGCGGCTATTCGGCCGCCGATGGCCGGTCGGTCCGCTGGGGGCGGCTCTACCGCTCGTCCTCGCTCGGCCGGCTCGCCTCGGCCGCCGACCTCGAACGGTTCCGGGCGCTGGACATCGGCACCGTGATCGACCTGCGCTACCCCTGGGAGATCGAGCGCAGGGGGCGGATACCGGAGCTGGACGGCGTCGCGTACCACAACCTCTCGATCGAGCACCGGCCCTACGACCAGGCCGAGATCGACCCGGAGCTCGACCCGTGGCGGTACCTGGCGGACCGGTTCGCCGAGGTGGCCGAGGACGGCGTCGCGGAGATCCGCGCCGTCCTGGAGCTGATCGCCGGGGCCGAGCGGCCGGTGGTGTTCCACTGCGCCGCCGGCAAGGACCGCACCGGACTGATCGCCGCCCTGGTGCTCACCCTGCTCGGCGTCGGCGAGGACGACGTGGCCGCCGACTTCGCGCTCACCGAGTTGGTCACCGCCCGGCTGGTCTCCGACTGGCGCGCCGCCAATCCGGGGCGCGCCCTGCGCTGGCCCGCCTTCGGGCGCGCACCGGAGTCGGTGATCCGGCTCGCGCTGGCGGACCTGGCCGCCGCCCACGGCTCGGTGCACGCCTACGCCACCGGCAAGGTCGGGGTCGACGAGGCACTGGTCGGCCGGTTGCGGGCCCGGCTGCTCACGGCGTAGTCAGGCGTCGTCCGGTGACGGCGAGAACCGGCCAGCGCCCTTCCGGAACGACAATCGCATGAAAAAGGTATCGATCAGCCAGTAGATCGAAAATTAGCAGGGCAGATCGATATTCGACCGGAAAATGCCGGGAGTGGGATTTTCCGGCGAATATCGATCACCCTCTTGCCAAGCCCCGGCTCCCCGGCCTCGACCGGCCGAATGGCCGAAAAAAATAGTGCTGGGCGCCTGTTCGTGCACGCTAAGGTCATTTCCGCGGCGGCTCGGCCGATCGGGTGACCGCGACCGTTCGGGTCGGACCTCCGCTCGTTTCCTTTTGCCTGCATGACCCCGCCCTGCCCGGCGGTGTCACCGAAATGATCGGACGGAACATGCACGCAAAGAACCGCGCCGACCGCACCGACCGTCCCAGCCGAACCAACCGCACACGCGTCCGAGGCGTCCTGGTCGCCGCCGCCCTACTCGCCTTCGCCGGCGCCGGGCCCGCCCTCGCCGAAGGCTCCTGGACGTCCCACATCAGCGGCTGGGGCCCCGGTTCGGAGTCCCGCCGCTGGGCCGACAGTGATCGCGACGACGCCGTCACCACCGTCACCTTCCAAGGCTGCGCGACCGGGAACAACGACTTCAAGGACGCCGATCTCCAGCTCTACAAGGACGTCTTCGGCCCCGACAAGGCCTACGGCCACCGGTCCAACCACTGCGACACCTCCGGCTGGGGCGACCAGAGCTCCGGCGACTACTACTTCGCACTGGAGGGCGTGCGCAGCGGCGCCAAGCTCTGGGTGGACACCGTCACCACCCGGTACTGACCCGCCGTCCGCTCACACCCTCACCCTCACCCTCACTCTCACCCTCGCCCCTCCCCTGCCCCGCCCCGGCCGTGGTTCCGGCGGACTCCCCCCATCCGCCGGCGCCGCGCACCCTCCCGAGCGAAATGCGTCGACCCCGCCATGGCCCTTGAGTTCCACCGCGTCGATTTCCAGTACAGCCGGAAGGCACCCCTGTTCACCGGTCTCGATCTGCGGATCGACAATCCGGCCACCGTCCTGCTCGGTCCCAACGGCGCCGGCAAGTCCACCCTCATGGCGCTCGCCGCCTCCCAAGCGAGCCCGCACCGGGGCCTGGTCACCTGGCGCGGCGTCAACCCGGCGGCGGGCGGTGGCGACCGCGCCGCCTACCGGCGCGCGGTGGCCTGGCTGCCGCAGCGGATCACCCCCGTCCCCGGGCTCAACGTGCGCGAACAGGTCGCGTACTGCGGCTGGTTGAAGGGCATGTCACGCACCGCCGCCTGGCAGGCCTCGGCCCGCGCGCTCGCCCGGGTCGGCCTCTCCGGGCTCGCCGACCGGGCCGGCCACCAGCTCTCCGGCGGCCAGTTGCGCCGGATGGGCATCGCCGGCTGCCTCGCCCACCACAGCGAGCTGATCCTGATGGACGAGCCCACGGCCGGCCTCGACCCCGCCCAGCGCTCGGTGTTCCGTTCCCTGGTCGAGGAGTTGACGGGCGAGGTGAGCATCGTGGTCTCCACCCATCAGACCGAGGAACTCGCCGGGACCTACCGGCACGTGGTGGTGCTGGACCGCGGCCGGGTCCGATTCCAGGGTGCCACCGAGGAGTTCCACGCGCTGGCGGTCGCCGACCGGGTGCCCGGGGGCGGCGACGGCACGCCGAGCGCCGAGGCCGCGTACGCGCGCCTGATCGAACGGGAGACGTGACCATGCTGCTGCGCACCGTTCTACGGGTCTCGGCCGGCACCCGGGCGCTGCCGTTCCTGCTCGGTTTCGTCCTGATCGCCCTCGACGACGAGCTGACCGCCTGGGTCACCCCCGGCTACGGGCTCGCCGCCGCCGGGCACGCCAGCCTCGCGCTGCCGTTCGCCTGCGCGGCCTGTGCGGCCTGCGGCGCGTGGGAGGGCGGACGGCTGCACCGGGGCGGCGTGTTCGACCGCTCGCCGGTCCGCTCCGCGCCGGCCATCACCGCGCCGGTGCTGCTGCCGGTCGCCGTGATGGGCGGACTCGGCATGGCCGCCGCGCTCGGCACCGCCGCACTGGCCGGCGGCACCGTGGACGGCGTACCCCAGCCCGGCCCGCTCGCCGTCTGGGCCGGACTGCTGCTCGCCAACACCCTGGTCGGCTCGGTGGCCGGACGGGTGCTGGCGCCGGTGGCCGCCGTCCCGCTCGCACTGGTCAGCAGCTTCGTGCTGAACGCCTACCCCGCCGCGTTCGACACGTACTGGCCCCGGCACCTGGTCGGCGGCGGGCTGTCCGACTGCTGCGCCGTAGACCAGGTGCTGGACGGCCGCGCGGTGGCGGGCTCGCTGGTCTTCTCCGGCGCGGTCTGTGCGGCGGCCGTGCTGCTGATCCGCCGCCGCGGCAGCCCGCTCGCCGTCGCCGCCGCGCTGGCGGTCACGGCGGG
>NZ_BAAAKJ010000304.1:847-8682 GCF_039527695.1 Kitasatospora putterlickiae | reverse complement strand
GAACCGGTGCGGGCCCGGGCCGCCGCCGGCCTGGTCTGCGACGACGGACGGCCGCGCGTCTGCCTCTGGCCGGAACTGGGCGGCGCCCGCTCGGCCGTGGTCCGGGCCGAGGTCCGGAGGGTCACCGACACCCTGGCCGGGCGCGGCGTCGCCGTCCCCGGCGGGTTCACCATGGCGGCCCGGCCCGGACCGGACGAGGCCGGGCTCGGCGTCCCGACCGACGCCCGGGCGCAGGACGTCGCCCCCGCCGTGGTCGGCGGCCTGCTCCCGCGCGCCCCCGACTGCGCCCGGCGCGGCGAGCCCTACCCGGCCGCGGCCGTCATCGGCACGGTCACCGCCTGGCTCACCGCCCGAGCGGGCCCGGACGGCACCACCGTCCCCGCGGCCGGCGTCGACGTCCGCTTCACCGAGGCCCTCGCCGCCCGCGCCGCCCGGCTGCTCCAGCTGCCCGGCGGAGCTCAGCTCGACTGGTACCGCGCCACCACGGCGGCCCTGGCCGACTGCGCCACGGCCGCCGGAGGGGGTGGGCCGTGATCTGGTGGTGCAAGGCGCGCGCGGTCCCGGTGCTCACGGCCGTCCTCGCCGGGACGTTCACCCTCGGCCTGCTGGTCGGGGACGGCGAACTGCCGGTGCCCGCCCTCCACGGGCAGGCCGGGCACTTCCTCCTCGCGCACGTGATCACCCTGCTCCCGGCGGTGTCCCTGCTGTACGGGCTGGGCCGGGGCGACCTGCGCACCGAGGCGGTTGCCGGACGCTTCCTGCGCGGCCTGGACGCCGGGCTCGCGCTCACCCTCGCGGCCGCCGGAGCGACCTGCGGCGGCCTCGCGTACCTGGCCGGCCAGGGCGCACTCGCCCTGGTCCTGGCCCGCAACATCGCCGGCTACCTCGGCCTGGCGCTGCTGCTCCATCCCGTGATCGGCCACCGCCCGACCGCCGCCGCACTCGCCACCACCCCGCTCCTCTGCTCAGCGGCCGGCTGGTACCCGAACGCCCACCCCCGCCCCTGGGCCTGGCCCCTCCACCCGGCCCACTCCCCCGTCGCGCTGGCCACCGTCGCCCTGCTCCTACTCGCGGGCACGACCTGCGCCCTACTCCCGCGCCACCCGCCCATCCCCCTACGTCTCCCGACCAGCTGACGCCCCCGCCCAAACCTCCCGAACCACGCGCACGCTCTCACCAAGCGGCCGAACAACCAGGCAACGAGGAGGCCCACCCCGAACGAGCACTCACGAAGCACGCGCCCACGGCCACCCACCGCCGGCGAGACCTCCCACACCTCGCCCCTACGGCCTCCGCCCGCATCCCCCGGCACCCATCCACCCCGTAACCCACGAAGCACGCGCCCACGCCCACCCGCCGTCGTGCGACTCCCCGCCGGCTGAACCCAGACCCACCCGCCGGGCAGCCAGGCATCCCACCGCCGACGAAACCTCCTGCCGCTCGCCGCCACGACAGCAGTCGGGCAGCTCACCGACGGCGGGGTCTGGCCGAACGGCCACCACCCCGGGGCTGTCGCCCCCGCCCGCCCGACAGCAGGCGCGCAGCAGCAGCGGGGCCTGGTCGGACAGATACCGGACCACGAGTCGCAGGCGCCCGACCGCAGCGCCCCGCCCGGCAGGCGCGCGGGTCAGCGGCGGCGGCGGGGCCTGGCCGGACGGGCACCGCCCTGGGGCTTGCGGGGCGGGGCCGGGGTGTCGGTCGTCGTGGGCCAGTGGGTGGGGCGGGTCAGGGCGGCGGGGAGGCGGGTGGCGGCGTCGCCGCGGGCCGCGTTGAGCTGGGCCTGGGTGAGGAAGAGCGCCTCGGTGAGGTCGGCGCCCGCCAGGTTGGCGTCCCGCAGGTCGGCGCCGACCAGGTCGGCGAGCCTCAGGTCGGCGCCGGACAGGTCCGCGGCCACCAGGAGCGCGCCGCGCAGGTTGGCCCCGCGCAGGTCCGCCCCGCGCAGGCGGGCGCCGAAGAGGTCCGCGCCGCGGTGCTCGCGTCGGCGCGGGACGGCTGCCCGGACCAGTTCGCTCGCCTTGAGCAGCAGCTCGGCCACCGCCTGCCGGTGCGCGGGCACGTCGACCGCCAGGATCTCCTCCGGCGTGCCGCCGGCCAGCCGCCCGGTCTCCTCCAGCGCCCGGCGCAGCTCCCCGTGCACGGGGCGGGCCGGCTCGAAGGTGAGCGCCTCGGTGAGGTACCAGAGCAGCTCGTGCAGTTGCCGCACCACCGGGAACACCTCGAACATGGTCCCCGCGTCCTCCGGCGCCTCGCGCCAGCCGCGCCCGCCGAAGGTGACCTGGGAGACGTGCTGGCCGGCCCCGAAGCAGTCGTACACCGTGCAGCCGGGGAAGCCGCTGTCGCGCAGCCGCTCGTGGATGCCGCAGGTGAAGTCCGTCCGCAGATTGCGGCAGGGGCTGCCGGCGGCCTTGTTCACGGCGAAGTCGGTGCCGGCGGCGAACGGCAGCGCGACGCAGCACAGCCCGAAGCAGCTCCCGCAGTCGGAGACGAGGTTGAGACCCGGGACGCTCACGATGCTGTTGTTCCTCCGGTACGACGGTGGGGTGGCGCGGTGGCCTGGTACGACGGTGCAGCTCCAGAGCGTACCGACAGACCCCGCCCGGCCGTCGGTTAGTGTGGTCGGCCGAACACAAGCAGCACCACGACACCGGCGGAGGAACCAAGGCATGTCCCGGCACGACGTGGCGCCGTACCCGGACACCGAGGGAACCACGGGCACCGAGAACGCCAAGGGCACCGCGAGCGCCGAGGACGCCGCGCGGCCGACCGCCCTCCGCCTCCCGTACCGCGCCCGCACGGTCGCGTTCACCCTGCTCTGCTTCGCGGTCTGCCTGGCGATCGGCGCCCAGCAGTGGACCACCCTCCAGCTCGGCGGCTTCGACCTCGGCATCTTCGACCAGGGCGTGCGCGGCTACGCGCACTTCGGCCTGCCCGTGTCGTCGCTGAAGAGCCACCACCACGAGTTCCCGCCCGGCTTCTCGCTGCTCGGTGACCACTTCTCTCCGGTGATCGCGCTGATGGCGCCGCTCTACTGGCTCTGGGACGACCCGCGCTCGCTGCTCCTCGGCCAGGCGCTCTGCTTCGCCGCCGGCGTGCCGCTGATCCGCCGGATCGCCGACCGCTGCTTCGCCGGCGCCGACCGCCGCACCGCGCGCCGCGCCGCCGACCTGGCCGCCCTCGTCTACGGGCTGGGCTGGCCGCTGCTGGTGGCCTCGCGCGGAGGCTTCCACGAGGTGGCGTTCGCCGTGCCGCTGACGCTGCTGATGCTGGAGCGCGGGATGGCCCGGCAGTACTGGGCGTCCGCGCTGGCCGGTCTGCTGCTGTGCTGCACCAAGGAGGACATGGGCCTGGCGGTCGGCGCGTACGGCCTGGTGCTGCTGCTGCGGGCGCGCCGGGAGCCGGACGCCGACCGGCGCCGACCGGCCGTCCGCTGGGGCCTGGGCCTGCTGCTCGGCGGCCCGCTCGCCTCGGCGGTGGCGATCGCGAAGCTGATCCCGGCGATGGGCGGGGCGCCCGGTTACTACTGGAACTACGAGGGGCTCGGCGAGGACGGCGGCTCGGCGGTCGCCAACGTGCTGACCGACCCGACCCTCCTCGTCTCGACGTTCTTCGACGCCCCGCTGAAGCCGCTGCTGCTGCTCTGGCTCTTCGGCACCCTGTTCCTCCTCCCGCTCCGCTCGGCGACCGTGCTGATCGCCGTCCCGCTGCTGGCGGAGCGGGTGCTCTCCAGCAACCCGAACCACTGGTCGATCGCCCGGCACTACGACGCGTTCCTCTGGCCGATCCTGCTGGTCGCCGCGCTGGAGGTGCTGGGCCGCCACCACGACCGCGTGCTGACCTGGCGGCTCGGCGTGGCGGCGGCGGCCGTGACCGTCGCGGCCGCGCTGCCGCTCGGCGCGGCGAACCTCTTCGTGCCGGCCTACTGGCAGCCGAAGGTGAGCGAGGCGGCGCTGCAGCGCGGTGCGGCGCTGGTCCCGGACGGCGCGTCCGTGGAGGCCGACAACCAGGCGGCGCCCCGGCTGACCGCCCGCGCGGACGTGGTGCTGGTCGACGAGACGCCGCGCGGGCGCGAGTACGTGCTGATCCGCGCGGACAAGCGGTCCTTCCCGTTCAAGACCGACCGGGAGCAGGCGGCCCGGATCGAGCTGCTGCTGGCGCACGGGTACCGGACGGTCTGGTCGGAGGACGGCGTGTTCCTGCTGCACCGGGAGGGCGACGAGCCGGTCCCGGGCGAGCACGTGCCCGGCCCGGACGCCGTCCCGTACCAGGAGGAGGTGCCGTCGGACGTGGGACACAACCTCTTTCGCGGCTGACGTCGGCAACCCCCAAGCGCCCCCGGCCCTCAGCCCTCGGCCTCAGCCCTCGTACGGCAGCAGCTCCGCGCGCTTGGGCGGGCGGCCGTCACCGGAGGAGCGGCCGGTGAGGCGGCGGCCGATCCACGGGCCGAGGTGGGTGCGGGCCCAGCGGGCGTCGGCGGCCAGCCGCTCGCCGCGGGTCGGCGGGGCGGCGGTCGGCAGCGGGGCGCGCCAGTCGAAGCCGGCGGGGTGGCCGAGCGCCTCCAGGACGGCCTCGGTGACCCGGCGGTGTCCCTCGGGCGAGAGGTGCAGCCGGTCCTCCGCCCAGAGCCGGCGGTCGTCGAAGCAGGGCGCGGAGAAGAGGTCGACCACGGCGATGCCCGGGTCCTGGGCGAGCTCGTGCACGAAGGCCTTCATCCGCAGGATCGCCGGGAGCAGCCGGGTCGAGCCGGCCATCCGCCGGGTCGGGTCGGTGCTGGTGAACATGACCACGGTGGCGCCGCCGGCGCGCAGCCGGGTGGCGGAGGCGCCGAGCAGTTCCTCGACCCGGGCGACGTCGCAGCGCGGCCGCAGCACGTCGTTGAGCCCGCCGGCCAGGGTGACCAGCTCGGCGCCCATGGCGGCGGCGGTCTCCAGCTGCTCGTCGTGGATCTGGCCGATGAGCTTGCCGCGGACGGCGAGGTTGGCGTACCGGAAGTCCCCGGCCGGGTGGTCGGCGGCGAGCCGGGCGGCGACGCGGTCGGCCCAGCCCCGGAAGTGTCCGTCGGGCCGCAGGTCGTCGCACATGCCCTCGGTGAAGGAGTCCCCGACGGCGACGTAACTGCGGAAGGCGGTGGGCGTGTTCTCCGTGTTCTCCATGGCCCGTCGATCGTACGCGCGGGGGCGGCGCCGGGGTCGGGCGGCCTCGGGGGGCGGCGAATCAACGGCCACGGCAAGCGGACGCCGATCCCCCGTTGATCGGCGCCGGTCAGAGTGGTGCACGTCGGCGGCGCCGCCCGACGGATCCGGGACCGGTCACGGGGGAACCGGTCCCGGAGTACCGGGCGCGCCGCCGACCACCGCCGTCGCCACCGGCCACCGCTCCCACCACCGGCGGCAGGCCGGTCAGACCTCCACCGGTTCCCCCACCGCGCCGGTGACCCAATGCGTTCGAACGGCATCGGTCGGCCGCTGCTCCCCCAGCGCGTCGAGCCCCCAGACGCCGAGCGCCTCGACGACCGGCCGCAGCGCGGCACCGCGCGCGGTCAGTTCGTAGACGGTGACGTTGGCCGGCCGCTCAAGGCGGCGCCGCTCGACGACGCCCTCGCTCTCCAGCTGCTTGAGCCGCGCGGCGAGGATGTCGGTGGAGACACCGGGCAGGTCGGCGTGCAGGTCGGTGTAGCGGCGCGGGCCGGCCAGGAGTTCACGGACGATCAGGAGGCTCCAGCGCTCCCCCACCGCGTCCAGGGCGCGGGCGACGGCGCAGTACTGGTCGTAGCTTCGGCGTGACATGTGGATCAGCATAGCCAAGAGGTTGGACTTTCCAAGTGCCTACTTGGTAGAACAAAGCCACCAGGATCGAGCGGGGTGACGGTCGGGAGGCCGCAGATGGAGTTTCGGCAGTCCAGCAAGCTGAATGACGTGTGCTACGAGATCCGCGGACCGGTGGTCGACCAGGCCAACGCGCTGGAGGAGGCCGGGCACAGCGTGCTCCGGCTGAACACCGGCAACCCGGCCACGTTCGGCTTCGAGGCACCGGAGGAGATCCTTCAGGACATCATCCACAACCTCCCCCGGGCGCACGGCTACAGCGACTCGCGCGGCATCCTGCCCGCCCGCCGCGCGGTCGTGCAGTACTACCAGCAGCGCGGCGTCGACGGCGTGACCGTCAACGACGTCTACCTCGGCAACGGCGCCTCCGAGCTGATCCAGATGGCCGTCACCGCACTGGTGGACGACGGCGACGAGGTGCTCGTCCCGATGCCCGACTACCCGCTGTGGACGGCGGTCGTCCGGCTGGCCGGCGGCAAGGCGGTGCACTACGCCTGCGACGAGGAGGCGGACTGGTTCCCCGACCTCGACGACATCGCCGCGAAGATCACCGCCCGCACCAAGGCGATCGTGGTCATCAACCCCAACAACCCCACCGGCGCGGTCTACCCGAAGGAACTGCTGGAGGGCATCCTCGACCTCGCCCGCCGCCACCAGCTGATGGTGCTGGCCGACGAGATCTACGACAAGATCCTCTACGACGACGCCGAGCACCACTGCCTGGCCGCCCTCTCCGACGACGTGCTCACCCTCACCTTCAACGGCCTCTCCAAGTCCTACCGGGTGGCCGGCTTCCGCAGCGGCTGGCTGGTCGTCTCCGGCCCCAAGCGGCACGCGGCCGACTACCTGGAGGGCCTCACCATGCTCTCCGGCATGCGGCTGTGCCCCAACGTGCCCGCCCAGTACGCCGTCCAGGCCGCGCTCGGCGGCCACCAGTCCATCAACGACCTGCTGCTGCCCGGCGGCCGCCTCACCGAACAGCGCGACGTCGCCTTCCGCGCCCTCAACGAGATCCCCGGCGTCAGCTGCGTCAAGCCCCGCGGCGCCCTCTACGCCTTCGCCAGGCTCGACCCGGCCGTCCACCGCATCGTCGACGACGAGCGCTTCGTCCTCGACCTCCTGCTCCGCGAGAAGATCCACGTCGTCCAGGGCACCGGTTTCAACTGGCCCCGCCCCGACCACTTCCGCTTCGTCACCCTGCCCCGCGCCGACGACCTGGAGACCGCCATCAACCGCATCGGCCGCTTCCTCGCCACCTACCGCCAGACCTGAGCCCCGCCGCGGAGGCCCCGGACGGGACTGGCAGGATCGTCCACCATGGCCCGGATCCTGATCTACCGTCGCAACCTCCGCTTCCCGCACGCCTCCGTCGTCGACGGCACCCGCGCGCTCGGCGAACTGGGCGAACGGCACGGCTTCACCGTCGACGCCACCGAGGACCCGGCCGTCTTCCGCCCCGCCGCGCTGCGCCGGTACGCCGCCGTGGTGTTCCTCTCCACCGGCGGCCCGGTGCTCGACGAGGCCGGCCAGGACGCGCTGCGCGCCCACCTGACCGCCGGTCACGGCTGGCTCGGCGTGCACGCGGCGTCGAGCACGGCGTACGAGTGGCCGTGGTTCGAGGGGCTGGTCGGCGCCCGGTTCGACCGGCATCCGGCGATCCAGACCGCGCCGGTCCGGGTCGCCGACCCCGGCCACCCGGCCACCGCCCACCTGCCGGCCCGCTGGGAGTGGACCGACGAGTGGTACGACTTCCGCTCCGACCCGCGTGAGCGCGGCGCCCGCGTGCTGCTCACCGTCGACGAGGCCGACTACACGGGGGCCGCGATGGGCCTGGCCGACCGTCACCCGCTCGCCTGGTGCGGGGAGCACGACGGCGCGCCGACCTTCTACACCGCGCTCGGCCACGCGCCCGAGGCGTACGCGGACCGGGCCTTCCGGGGGCACCTGCTCGGCGGCCTGCGGCACGTGCTCGGCTGACCGCGGTACTGGAGGCCGCCGCGACGGCGAACCGCC
>NZ_BAAAKJ010000304.1:0-820 GCF_039527695.1 Kitasatospora putterlickiae | reverse complement strand
GGTCTACCGGACGACTACCAGCCGTAGCCGCCGTGGTCGTCCTTCTTCTTCTTGTTGGTGATGTCGACGGTGACGCAGTCGTCGGCGTTCACCTGGATGGGACCGGTGACCGGGTCACGCGGGAACTGGTAACCGTCGGGCGCCGCGGTCTCCCGCAGGTAGTACTGCCCGGCCGTCAGGTGGGAGAAGTCGCAGCCACCGTCGGAGGCGGTGGTGCAGTCACCCGCCCGGGTGTCCGGGTTGGCGCCGCCGGTCTGCAGACCGGGAACACCGTTGCTCTCCCGCCACAGCTGGAACACCGCGTCGGCCACCGGCTCGCCCGAGTGCGCGTCCCTCTTGGTCAGGTGGATCGCGCCATTGCCCGGCGGCTTCGGCGACGGGCAGTCACGGGCGGTGGCCTGGACGCCCTCGGCCGCGTTGGCCGCGGTCAGCTCCAGCGGACCGAACACGGGCTCGGCTGGCAGGTCGTACCCGGGAGGCGCGGCGGTCTCGCGCCAGTAGTAGGTGCCGAGGTCCACCGTCCGGCGGCAGAAGCCATCCGCACCGGTGGTGCAGGCCGTACCCACCTGGGTGTCCGGGTTCACGCCGTCGGTCTGGAGACCGGGAACACCGTTGGTCTCCTCCCACAGCTCGAACACACCGCCCGCGAGCGGAGCGCCGGTCTCGGCGTCCGTCTTGAGCACCCGCACCTCACCGGTCACCGCCGGCTGCTGCGCGTCGGGGGCGGTCACCTGGACACCCTCGGCGGCGTTGGCCGCCGTCAGCACCAGCGGACCGAACACCGGGTCGGCCGGGAGAACGTACCCGGGAGGCGCGGCCG
>NZ_BAAAKJ010000303.1:0-4698 GCF_039527695.1 Kitasatospora putterlickiae | reverse complement strand
CTGGAGGACGGCCCGCTGCGCGACGTCGGCCGCTACGCCCGGATCGCCCGCGAGCTGTGCGAGGGCGTCTACTTCGCCACCCCGCCAGCCTGACGAACCGTCACCCGCACCAGGAGGATCACGTGACCGACCCCGACCAGACCTGGGACGACGGCCGCCTGCACCCCGACGACGTCATCGAGGCCGCCGACCACACCGCCTACGAGTCCCCGTCCGACTACTACCACGGCGAGAACGGTCACGACCCCGACCCCGCCCCCGACCCGGCGGCCACCGACGACGGCTGGTGAACCGCCGGAGACCCGAAAGGTCGCCGTGCCGGGGGCCGTGGGGACCCACCCGTCCGATCCGCCCCGGCCGTCTCCGTGTTCCCCGGCTTCTCCGGTCTCCCCGGCTTCTCCGTCTTCCCCGAAATCCCCGCCGCCCCGGGAATCCATCCGCCCCCGGTACTCCCTTCACGGCGCGCGTTTGTCGGCAATTTTGACATTCCGCTTACCGTCCTACATTGTTCTCGGCATGTCTGACCGTCACCCGACCGAGTGCGCCGCCATCGAGCTGGCGCTGATCGGCGTGGCCGCGCACTGCGTTTCCGACAACCACTGTCGTTGAATCCGCCTGCCCCGACGCGTTGCGGTGATCGCCGCTTCGGGGCGTCGCCCTTTTTCCGCGGGCGCGGTGCTGCTCACTCACCTCCCTCGACGCCTCACCGCCGCCCGCCTTCCTCCGTATACCATCGGTAGCGAAAGGCTCCCTTTCCGATGTCTCGAACCACCTTCACCCCGCGCCGCCTCGCCGTGGCGACCGTCACCGTCGCCCTGGTCGTCGGAATGGCCGCGTGCGGACCGAAGGCCGACGGCGGTGGAGGCGGCGACACCGGCGCCGCGCCCCAGCAGGGCGGCACCCTCACCGTCCTCAACCAGAACCCGCAGGAGCAGTTCGACCCCGCACGCCTCTACACCTCCGGCGGCGGGAACGTCCCCTCCCTGGTCTTCCGCACCCTCACCACCCGCAACCGGGCCGACGGCGCGGCCGGCACCAAGGTGGTCCCGGACCTCGCCACCGACACCGGCACCCCCTCGGAGGGTGCGACGGTGTGGACGTACCGCCTCAAGGACGGTCTCACCTTCGAGGACGGCTCGCCGATCACCACCGCCGATATCAAGTACGGCATCGAAAGGTCATTCGCCCCCGAACTCTCCGGCGGAGCACCGTTCTTGAGGGACTGGCTGGTCGGCGCCGCCGATTACCAGGGCCCGTACAAGGATGGCGCCGGCCTGGCCGCCATCGAGACGCCGGACGAGAAGACCATCGTCTTCCGCCTCAACAAGCCCGAGGGCGACTTCCCGTACCTGGCGACCCAGACCCAGTTCGCACCCGTCCCGAAGGCGAAGGACACCGGGACGAAGTACCAGGAGCACCCCGTCTCCTCCGGTCCCTACCGGGTCGTCAAGAACGAGAACGACGGCGCCCACCTCGTCCTGGAGCGCAACCCGCACTGGTCCCCGGCCACCGACGACCAGCGCAAGGCGTACCCGGACACCGTCGACGTGCAGTCCGGGCTCGACCCGGCGGTGATCAACCAGCGGCTCTCCGCCGGCACCGGCGCCGACGCGGCCGCCGTCACCACCGACACCAACCTCGGGCCCTCCGAACTCGCCCAGGTGAAGGACGACAAGGCGCTCGCCGCCCGGGTCGGCACCGGCCACTTCGGCTACGTCAACTACCTGGCGTTCAACCCCAAGGTCAAGCCGTTCGACAACCCCAAGGTCCGGCAGGCGATCGCCTACGCGATCAACCGCACCTCGGTCGTCAACGCCGCCGGCGGCTCCTCGCTCGCCGAGGCCGCCACCACCTACCTGCCCGCCCAGGAGACCTTCGGGCACACGCCCTACGACCCGTTCCCGGCCGGCGCCACCGGCAACCCGGAGAAGGCCAGGGAGGCGCTGAAGGAGGCCGGCTACCCGGACGGCCTGACCATCACGCTCACCCACTCCAGCGCCGTCGGCAAGGGCTACGGCCCGGACCTGGCCACCGCCGTCCAGGACGGCCTGAAGGCGGCCGGGATCACCGTCCAGCTGGAGGCCCTGGACTCCACCAGGTACTCCAAGACGATCCACACCGTCAGCACCGAGCCCGGCCTCTTCCTCAGCGGCTGGGGCGCCGACTGGCCCTCCGGCGGCCCGTTCCTCGCGCCGGTCTTCGACGGCCGGCAGATCGTCACCGACGGCTACAACTTCAACGCCGCGCAGCTGGACGACCCGTCAGTGAATGACGAGATCGACCAGATCAACAAGATCACCGACCACGCCGAGGCCGCCAAGCGCTGGGGTGCCCTGGACAAGCGGATCGGCGAGCAGGCCCTCACCGTCCCGCTGTTCCACCCCGTCTACAAGCGGCTGTCCGGCAAGGACGTCCGCAACATCGTGATCAGCGACTGGACCGGCGTGCTGGACGTCTCCCAGGTCGCGGTGAAGTAGCGGACGGGACCGGACGGATCGATCGGACAACCATGGCTCCACAGGAACCCAGTGCCGGGGCGGCCCTCGTGACCGCCCCGGCCGCCGGGGGACGACAGGTGTGGCGGCGGCTGCTCGCGCGGCGCGCCGTCCTCGCCGCCGGCCTCGTCATCGTCCTGCTCGCCCTGATCGCGGCGACGGCCCCGCTGCTCGCCGCGCTCGAAGGCCAGGACCCCACCAGCTACCACAACGACCTGCTCGACTCGGCGGCCGGCGGAGTGCCCACCGGCTCCTTCGGCGGCGTCAGCGCCGAGCACTGGCTCGGCGTCGAACCGGGCACCGGGCGCGACGTGTTCGCCCGCCTGGTGCACGGCGCGCGGATCTCGCTGCTCGTCGCCGTCGGCGCCACCCTCGTCCAGGTCACCATCGGCGTGCTGCTCGGCCTGCTCGCGGGCCTCGGCAGCCGGCTGGTCGACCAGCTCATCGGCAACACCACCGAGGTGATGCTCGCGCTGCCCTCGCTGGTCTTCGCGATCTCGCTGATGGCGGTCGTGCCCTCCGGCTTCCCCCGCCCGCTCCTGCTGACCCTGGTCATCGGACTGCTGGGCTGGGCCGGCACCGCGCGGATCGTCCGGGCCCAGACGCTCGCCCTCAAGCAGCTCGACTACGTCGCCGCGGCCCGGCTCGCCGGTGCCACCCGGTGGCGGATCGCCCGCCGGGAACTGCTGCCCTCGCTGGCCGCGCCGGTCATCACCTACGCGGCGGTGCTGCTGCCGTCCAACGTGATCGCCGAGGCCGGACTCTCCTTCCTCGGCGTGGGCGTCAAGCCGCCGACCGCGTCCTGGGGCCAGATGCTCTCCGGCGCGACCACCTGGTTCCGCGCGGACCCGATGTACGTGCTGCTCCCGTCCGCGCTGCTGTTCGTCACCGTGCTCGCCTTCACCGTGTTCGGGGACGCCGTCCGCACCGAGCTCGACCCCCGCGCCGCCTCCCGGCTGCGGGTCGGCACGGCACGCGGAGCCGCCGAGGAGGCCACCGCATGACCCGCTTCCTGCTCCGCAAGGCCGCCGGCATGGCCGGCGTCCTGTTCGCCCTCTCCCTGATCGTCTACGCGGTCTTCTACATCGCCCCCGGCGACCCCGCCCAGCTGGCCTGCGGCGAGAAGTGCAGCCCCGCCCAGGTCCTCCAGGTCCGCGAACGGCTCGGCCTCGACGCGCCGGTCCACCTGCAGTACGCCCACTTCCTCCAAGGCGTCTTCGCCGGACGCGACTTCAGCGCCGGCACCGGCCTGCTGCACTGCCCGGCGCCCTGCCTGGGCGTCTCTTACCGCAGCGGCGAGCAGGTCACCGACATGATCACCGCCCGGCTCCCGGTGACCGCCTCGCTGGCGCTCGGCGCGATGGTGATCTGGCTGGCCCTCGGGGTCGGCACCGGTCTGCTCTCCGCGCTGCGCCGGGGACGGCTCGCCGAGCGCCTGCTGACCGCGCTGACCCTGGCCGGCAGCTCGGTCCCGGTGTTCGTGATCGGCCTGGTGCTGCTGATCGTCCTGTGCGCCCAGCTCCAGTGGCTGCCGTTCCCGAGCTACGTGCCGCTCACCGAGGACCCGCAGCAGTGGTTCTGGGGCCTGCTGCTGCCCTGGGTCTCGCTGGCGCTCATCGAGTGCGCCAAGTACGCCCGGCTGACCCGCTCGTCGATGCTGGAGACGCTCGCCGACGACCACATCCGGACCTTCCGGGCGTACGGCGTCAGCGAGCGGCGGCTGGTGACCCGGCACGCGCTGCGCGGCGCGCTCACCCCGGTGATCGCGCTCACCGCCATCGACCTGGGGACGATGTTCGGGTCCGCCGTGCTGACCGAGTCGCTGTTCGGCCTCCCGGGGCTCGGCAAGCTGCTGGTCACCTCGGTCGGCCTGATCGACCTGCCGACCGTCGTCGGCCTCACCCTGGTCACCGGGTTCGCCGTCGTCCTCGCCAACGTCATCGCGGACGTGCTCTACGCGGTGGCCGACCGAAGGGTGGTCCTGACATGAGCCCCGAACCCCTCGTGGACGTCCGGGACCTGGTCGTCGACTTCCCGGTCGGCGACGGCCACCTGCGCGCCGTCGACGGCGTCGGCTTCACCCTGGAGGCCGGACAGGCGCTCGGCATCGTCGGCGAGTCCGGCTCCGGCAAAAGCACCGTCGCTTTCGGGCTGCTCGGCCTGCACCGCGGCACCGGCGCCCGGATCGGCGGCTCGGTCCGGG
>NZ_BAAAKJ010000302.1:9568-13312 GCF_039527695.1 Kitasatospora putterlickiae | reverse complement strand
CGGCCGGGGCGAGGTCGGTGAGCCCGCCTCGGCGCCCGCCCCGGCCCCCGACGGCGGTCCGCGCCGCCTGCTGGTCTGGCCCGAGCCCGACGCCGCCACCCGGCAGGCGCTCCAGGACCGCGGCTACCGCCCGGTGATCGTCCGCTCCCGCGAGGAGGTGGACGCGCAGGTCGCCGGCTTCCCCGCCGCGCTCTTCGTCGACCCGCTGACCGGCCCGATCACCCGCACCGCCCTGCAGTCGCTGCGCACGGCGGCGCTGAACAGCCGGGTCCCGGTGGTGGTCACCGCCGGCCTCGGGCAGGCCACCCGGGACGCCGCGTACGGCGCCGACCCGGCCGTCCTGCTGCGCGCCCTCGCCCCGCGCGACGGCGAGAACCACGCCCCGCGCGTCCTGCTGGTCGAGGGCGACCCGGACATCGCCGCCGCGATGATCGGCAGCCTGGAGCGGCGCGGCATGCACGTCGAGCACGCGGTGGACGAGAACGACGCCGTCGCCCGGGCCAGCAGCGTGCAGCCCAACCTGGTGGTGATGGACCTGATGCAGATCCGCCGCCGCCGGGTCGGTCTGCTGGACTGGCTGCGGGCCAACGACCGGCTGCACCGCACCCCGCTCGTCGTCTACACCTCGGTGGACCTCGACCCGCGCGAGCTGCCCCGGCTGCGCACCGGTGAGACGGTGCTCTTCCTCGCCGAGCGCTCGACCAGCGACGACGTGCAGTCCCGGATCGTCGACCTGCTCGGGCGGATCGGCGCGATGGGTGAGGCGGGCGTCGCCGCGGCGGGCTGAGCCCCGGACGCGCCGAGGGCCGGCCACCCCTTCCCGGGGCGGCCGGCCCTCGTCCGTTCCCGCTACTCCTTGCCGAGGCGGGTGACGTCCAGCCTCCGCGCCGCGTAGTCCGCGCGGATCACCTTCTTGTCGAACTTTCCGACCGAGGTCTTCGGCACCGACTCGACGATCGCCCAGCGCTCCGGCAGCTGCCAGGAGGCTATCCGCCCGGCCAGGAAGGCCCGCAGCTCCGGCAGCCCGGCGGTGGCGCCCGGCCGCAGCACGACGGTGGCCAGCGGACGCTCGCCCCACTTCTCGTCCGGGACGGCCACCACGGCGGCCTCGGCGACCTCCGGGTGGGCCATCAGGTGGTTCTCCAGGTCCACCGAGGAGATCCACTCGCCGCCGGACTTGATCACGTCCTTGGCCCGGTCGGTGAGGGTCAGGTAGCCGTCCGCGGTGATCGTGCCGACGTCGCCGGTGCGCAGCCAGCCGTCCTCGGAGAACTTGTCGTCCGGGCGCTGCGGGTCCTGGCCCGCGCCCCCGTAGTACGCCCCCGCGATCCACGGGCCGCGCACCTCCAGCTCGCCCGCCGACACCCCGTCGTGCGGCATCCGCTCGCCGCCCGGGCCGATCAGCCGGGCCTCGACGGAGGCCGGGAAGACGCCCTGGGTGACCCGGTAGGGCCACTCCTCCTCCGGGGTCAGGCCGCCGGGCGGCTGGGCGAAGGAGCCGAGCGGCGAGGTCTCGGTCATGCCCCAGGCGTGGATGACGCGGATGCCGTGGCGCTCCTCGTAGCCCTTCATCAGCGACGGCGGGCACGCCGAGCCGCCGATCACCACCATGCGCAGGCTGGAGGTGTCGTAGTCGCCGGCGTCCAGCTCGTCCAGCAGGCCGCTCCAGATCGTCGGCACGGCCGCGCTGACGGTGGGCCGCACGGCGGCGATCATCTCGGCCATCGGCTTGGGCTGGAGGAAGCGGTCCGGCATCAGCAGGCCGGCGCCGGACATGAAGGCGGCGTGCGGGATGCCCCAGGCGTTGACGTGGAACATCGGGACGACCGGCAGCGCGGTGTCGCGCGGGGTGAAGCCGAAGTTGTCGCCGGTGTTGACCTGGAGGCAGTGCAGGTAGACCGAGCGGTGGCTGTAGAGCACGCCCTTCGGGTCGCCGGTGGTGCCGGAGGTGTAGCAGAGCACGGCGGCCTGGCGCTCGTCGATGTCGGACCGCCAGGGGTAGGCGGTCGGCCGGTCCGCGATCAGCTCCTCGTAGTCGTGCACGCCGCCCGCGAAGCCGGCCAGCACCGACCGGTCGCCGGGGCCGCTGACCACGATGTGCCTGAGGGTCGGGGCGAGCTCGGGCAGGACCGCCGCCAGCAGCGGGAGGACGGTGCCGTTGACGATGACGACGCGGTCGGCGGCGTGGTTGACGATGAACGACAGCTGGTTCGCCGGGAGCCGCAGGTTGAGGGTGTGCAGCACCGCGCCCATCGCGGGCACCGCGAGGTAGGCCTCCAGGTGCTCGGCGTTGTTCCACATCAGGGTGGCGACGCGGTCGTCCGCCGTCACGCCGAGCTCGTCGCGCAGGGCCCAGGCGAGCCGCGCCGCGCGGGCGCCCACCTCGGCGTACGTCCGGACCACCGGACCGGTGCCGTCCCAGGTGGTGACCGTCGACCCGCCGTGGATCGTGGAGCCGTGCTCCAGGATCCTGGCGACGGTGAGCGGTACGTCCTGCATCGTGCTGAACACGGGTCCTCCTCGACCTGGGCGGCACTGCGGCGGTTCCTGCCCCGGCCCCGGCCGAACCCCGGCTACTGGGCGGTAATACGGGCAGTAGGGCCGATTCTGCCGCGCCGTGTCCCCGATGTCAGCATCCCGGCCGCGTTGTCCCGATCACGACCCGGCCACGGTCCGGCCACGTTCCCCCCGGTCGGGCGGGGGTGGCCGGGCGCGCGGGCCGGTGGCCGGGATACTGGGGCCATGGGCGACGGACGCGGCGAACGGCGGGTGGGACGGGGTCTGGCCGGGTTCCGGGTGCCGTGCCCGTGTTGTTCGAGCGGGGTGCGGACCCAGGCGCGGAAGGGCCTGCGGGCGGGGCGCACCGGCACCGGGTACGTCCCGGAGACCTGCCGCTACTGCCAGGGCCGGGGCTGGCGGGGGCTCACGCCCCGGGACTGACCGGCCGCCCGCGGTGGCCCGTCAGCCGGCCAGCGGGGCGTCGACCTGGTTGCGGTCGACGGTGAGCGTCGCCCCGCCGTAGGTCTCCTCGACGTTGCCCCGGTACTGGTGGACCCGCTGGTGCCGGGCCCAGAGGTCCGCGGTGAGCGGCCCGCCCCCGGCGGTGTCGGCGCGGTCGTCCCAGCGGGCGTACCAGAGCACGTCGGGCAGCGGCGAAGCGCCGGCCCGCGCCGCCGCGGCGAGGTCGGCGATGCCGGAGTCGAGGCTGGAGTAGAAGCCGGAACGGTAGCCGGCCGCGTGCAGCGCCTGGGTCCAGCCGACGGCGAAGTCGACGACCGCCTGGCCGCAGGCGCGGTCGCGCGACGGGTAGGCCTCGATGTCCAGGAAGACCGGACTGCCGTGGCCGAGCCCGACCGCCCGCAGTCCCGCGACGGCCTCGGCGGCCTCCTCGCGTCCCTGCCGGGTGGCCCGCGCGGGGTCGATCCGCTTCGGCTTGCGCTTCAGTTCGCTGCACGGCGCCTGGAGGCCGACGTGCACGGGCAGGAACCGCCACCCCATCGCCCGGGCCTGGCGCACCCAGTCGGCGGTGAGCCCGGGCTGGGCGCAGCCGCGCTGGCCGCCGCTGGTGTAGATGCCGACCGCCCCGTACGGCGAGGCGTCGCGCCACGCCCGCAGGGTCTCCAGCGGGGGTGCGGTGCAGGCGTCGAAGGCCGCGCCGGTGTAGCGGTCGCGGGGCCGGACGGCGGGCGGCCCGAGCCGGTCGGGCAGGACGACGGCCCGGACGCGGGGGACGGCGGGGGGGGG
>NZ_BAAAKJ010000302.1:7177-9561 GCF_039527695.1 Kitasatospora putterlickiae | reverse complement strand
CGTCGGCGCTCACGCCCGGGCCGCCGGCGGCCAGCAGGAGGACGAGGGAGGCGGCGGCGAGGGCCGCGGGGCGGAGATGGCGCACGCCGCCTTGATACTGACGGACCGTCCGGCATCCGCCGACGCCGCGCCGGGCACGCCGTCGAAGCTCACCCTTTCGGACGCACCCGTCCGCATCCGTCCCGATTCTTGTAACGAGCTTGCTGCCCAGTGGCTCCTTACGGCAAACTCGCCCCATGCCCACCTCCCATCCCAGCGAAACCTCCGCCCCGACGCCGGCCGCCGCCGTCGCCGAGGCGCTTGCCATGCCGCCCGCCCCCCAGGGCGAGCCCGCCGGCGAGCGGGGCGGCTGGCGACGAGGCGGGGCGCCCGGCGAGGGGCTGCCACCGGACGCGAGAACCGGCCGACGGTTCACCGGCCTTCCGCGGCGCCCGGCGAGGATCCCGGCGCCGCTTCTCTGTGTCATGGCGATGTTCCTGGTGCAGACCGGGATCGCGTTCTCCAAGCCGCTCTTCGGACCGCTCGGGGTGAGCGGCACCACCTTCCTGCGGCTGGGCTTCGCGGCGGTCGTCCTGCTCGCCGTCACCCGGCCGCGGCTGCGCGGGCGCCGGCCGCGCGACCTGGCCGCCGCCGCCCTGCTCGGCATGGCCTCGGCCGGCATGACACTGCTGTTCGCCGGGGCGATCGACCGGCTGCCGATGGGCACCGCCGCCACCATCGAGTTCCTCGGCCCGCTCGCGGTGGCCCTGGTCTTCGCCCGGCGCGCCAGCCACCTGCTGTGGGCGCTGCTCGCGGCCGGCGGCGTGGCGCTGCTCACGCTGCTCGGCGAGGGCGGGGAGGGCGGCGGGCTCGACCCGGTCGGCCTGCTGTACGCCTTCGGGGCGGCCGCCTGCTACGCCGCGTACATCCTGTTCACGGACAAGGTCGGGGCGGCGTTCCAGGGCTTCCAGGGGCTGGCCGTGTCGATGACGGTCGGCGCGCTGACGGTGGCGCCGTTCGGGCTCGGCGAGGCCTGGCACGGGCTGACCGAGCCCGGCGCCTCGCCGCTGACGCTGCTGCTCGCGGTGGCCGGGGTGTCGCTGCTGCTGCCGGTGATCCCGTACGCGCTGGAGATGACGGCGCTGCGGCGGATGCCGCAGCGGGTGTTCAGCGTGCTGGTCAGTCTGGAGCCGGCGGTCAGCGCGCTGGTCGGCCTGGTGGTGCTGGGTCAGCTGCTGGGCGCCGTGCAGCTGGCCGGCATCGGCTGCGTGGTGGCGGCGAGCGTCGGGGCGACGCTGACCGGGCGGCGCTGAGGCACCGCTTCCCGAGGGAGCCGGGGGCGCGCATCGGGTTGATGCGCGCCCCCGGCGCGTTCAGGGGTGCGGGCTCGCCGGCTGCGGGCTCGATGGCTCGTCGGCTTACCGGCTTACGGCCAGAGCAGGGTGCGCGACCACTCCGGGGTGCGCACCGGGCCGGTCCTGGTGTAGCGGAGCCGGACGTGGTGGCGCTCCGCGTCGCCCTGCCAGAACTCCACCTCGTGCGCCCAGAGCGTGTAGACGGCGTGGCCGGCCGCGACCGCGTCCGGGGTGGCCTCCAGACGGCGGCGGGCCACCGCCACCGCCTCCTCGTACTCGGCCGGCGAGGCCAGCGGCTCGCTCTGCCGTCCGACCAGCGCGCCGATCCGGGCGGCCGGGGAGCGGGTGGCGAACTCGGCCCCCGCCACCTGGTCGGCGGCCCGCTCGACGGTGCCGCGCACCCGCACCTGGCGGCCGAGCTGCGGCCAGTAGACGGTGAGCGCGGCGGCCGGGTGATCGGCGAGCTGACGGCCCTTGGGGCTGTCGGCGGCGGTCGAGAAGACCCAGCCGGTCCCGGCGGCGTCCACGTCGCGCAGCACGAGCACGCGGGCGTCCGGCAGGCCGTCGGCGTCGACCGTGGAGAGGGTGAACACCTGCGGGTCCGGCACCCCGGCGTGCAGGGCGGTGGCGAGCCAGTCGACGAAGAGCGGGCCGGGTTCGGCCGGGGCCGCCTCGGCGTCGAAGGTCGGCAACGGGCGGGCCATCGGCGGACGGCCGAGCATCAGCTCGGGCACGGACCGGGGCGCGGCCGGAGCCGGTTCCCCGCCGGGTCCGGGGCCCGGTGCGGGCCTGGTCTCGCCGGGGCCGGTCAGGCCCTCCTCCTCCGCTGCCATCGCGCCCTTCCTTCCGGTTGCCGCGGCCGCAGCCCGCGGCGGGCCGGTCGCCGGGGGGCGCGGGCCGGGCGCGGGGTGCGCTGTCGGAGCGCAACCGTACCGCCGTGCGGTGACGGCGCCGGGCGCGGGCCCTGGCCTGGACCTGTTCCGGGCCTTGACGAGCCCGGACGAGCCCGGACGAGTTCCCGGACGAGTTCGCCGACGCGCCCGGACGCGC
>NZ_BAAAKJ010000302.1:4104-7155 GCF_039527695.1 Kitasatospora putterlickiae | reverse complement strand
TGCGGTGCCGCCCACGGGACCGGTGCGCGGTGACCCTTTCCGCTGCCCGGTCGTGCCTTGCGCTTCGTGCGTGGTGCTTCGTGTGGTGGTTTGCGTGGTGTGCCGCGTGCTGCTCCGCGTGCGGTCCGTCCCCGGCCGGCCCGGTCCTCCGTCGACGGCGCCCCCGCCGTCCACGGCACCCGGGTGGCACCCGGGCTGCGCTCAGGCGAAGACCGGTGCGAAGACGATGTTGTAGTTCTCGTTGCCCTGGCCGGCCTGAACGGTGCCCGCGTTGTCCTTCACTCCGAGGGTGTTGGCCTGGTTCGAGGCACCGGCCCCGGAGGCCGTCTGTTGGGTGGAGAGGTAGTTGCCGTCGACCGAGCCGAAGACATTGCCCGTGCCGACGTTCGACACCACGCCGCTGGTGGACCCGTCGTTGGCGAGCGCGCCGTTCTCGGCGGCGGCGGAGCCGGCACCGGCGATCAGCAGACCGGCCGCGAACGGGACCGCCAGTAGCAGACCGGCCGCCCTGCGGGTTCGGGTGCGAGCCATGAGGAGCCTCCAAAAAACGGTAATCATGCGAGGTGTGCGGGAGTTCGCCGGCCAGGCGAACACCTGCGGGCTGCGACGCCGGGATACAGACTTCCGCAACAAATCGACAAAGCACCACCTCACGGCGGCATTTTCGCCCTTTAGCGTGATATCCGGCGGCCCGGCGCATAACTCTCACCGACCCGAGAGCGCGCCCTTCGCACCACTCCCCACCTGCGGCGCAGCCGGATCGACCGGTCACCACCAGTGCGCCCGAAACGGCGCACGCCGGCCATGAACGCGCCCCCTGCCGGTTCGGTCGCATGACCGTGTCGATAATTCAGGCCACGCTGCGACAGCCCGACAATCGGCGGAACTCCCGACAGAACACCTGGACGGGTTTAGATCGCCTTGCCGGGGTTGAGAATGCCCAGCGGGTCGAAGACCGCCTTCAGCTGCCGCTGGAGGTCCATCGCCACCGGCCCTAGCTCCCGCGCCAGCCACTCGCGCTTGAGCAGCCCCACCCCGTGCTCACCGGTGATCGTGCCGCCCAGCTCCAGCCCCAGCGCCATGATCTCGTCGAAGGAGCGCTGTGCCCGGGCCGACTGCTCGGCGTCCGCCGCGTCGAAGATGACGATCGGGTGGGTGTTGCCGTCGCCCGCGTGGCTCACCACCCCGATGGTCAGCGCGTGCCGCTCGGCGATCGCCGCGACGCCGTCCAGCATCTCGGCCAGCCGTGAACACGGCACCGCCACGTCGTCGATCATCGTGGTGCCCAGCCGGTCCAGCGCGGGCAGCGCCTGGCGGCGCGCCTCCAGCAGCAGTTCGGACTCGGCCCGGGTGCCGGCGGGCACCACCTCGGTCGCCCCGGCCGCCCGGCACAGCTCCCCGACCGCGTCCAGCTCGGCCACCCGGTCCGGGCCGTCGAAGGCGACCAGCAGCAGCGCCTGGGTGGACTCCGGCAGCCCCATCCGCCCCAGGTCGTTGACCGCGCGCACGCTCACCGCGTCCATCAGCTCCATCAGCGACGGGGTGAAGCCGCGCGCCATCACCTCGCAGACCGCCGCGCCCGCCGTGGCCGCGCTCGGGAACTCCGCCGCCAGCGCCAGCCGCGGCGCCGGGGCCGGCCGCAGCGCCAGCACCGCCCGGACCACCACGCCCAGGGTGCCCTCGGAGCCCACCAGCAGCCGGGTCAGGTCGTAACCGGCGACGCCCTTGGCCGTCCGGCGGCCGGTGGACAGCAGCCGCCCGTCGGCCAGCACCACGTCCAGGCCGAGCACGTACTCGCTCGTCACCCCGTACTTGACGCAGCAGAGACCGCCCGCGCCGGTGCCGATGTTGCCGCCGATCGTGCAGGACTCCCAGCTCGACGGGTCGGGCGGGTAGGCGAGCCCCGAGGCGGCGGCGGCCCGGGAGAGGTCGGCGTTGACCACGCCCGGTTCGACCACGGCGATCCGGTTCACCGGGTCGAGCTCCAGGATCCGGTTCATCTTCACCATCGACAGCACGATGCAGCCGTCGACGGCGTTGGCCGCACCGGACAGCCCGGTCCTGGCACCCTGCGGGACCACCGGCACGCGCAGCGCGGTGGCGGTCCGCATGACGTGCCGCACCTGCTCGACCGTCTCCGGGAAGACCACCACTGCGGGCGTACCGGCCGGGCAGAAGTCCGCCATGTCGTGCCGGTAGGCGGCGGTCACGTCCGGGTCCACCGCCAGCGCCCCGGGCGGGAGGCCTTCCGCCAGCCGGTCCGTCAGGTCACTCATCGCCGCCTCCGCTCGCGCCGCCGTCCCGGGGCGTGTCCGCGCCCGTCCGGCCACCACCGGTCACTCCCGGCTCCCGCACTCTGCCCGCCGCCCCGCGGCCCGGCAAGTGCGCCACCCCGGCGCGGGTCGGGCGAGGCCAGCGCGGCCAGCCCGGCGGCGCCGGTGGCCGCCGCGCAGAGCGCGATGGGCACCCGGGGACCGGCCGCGTCCGCGAGCAGACCGAGCAGCCCGGTCGAGAGCACCAGCGCCGCGCTCTGCACCAGGGTCAGCAGCGCCTGCACCCGGGCGAGGTGGCCCTCCGGCGCGGCCCCCAGCACCAGCGGACCCAGTCGGCAGGCGAACAGCCCGGAGCCCGCGCCCGTCACCACCCCGCCGAGCACCGCCGTCCCCGGCCCGGGCGCCCCGGCCAGCAGCGCCGTTCCCGCCGCGGCCAGGCAGAGCCCGAACCCCGCGCCCCTTCCACCTCCACCTCCTCCGCCGCCCCGCCAGGCGAGCAGGCCCGCCACCACCAGCACGCCGGCCCCCTGGCCGCCCGCCACCAGCCCCGCCGATCCCGCACCCCACCCGGCCGCCCGCGCCAGCAGCGGCGCGAGCAACGACACCACCGGCAGCAGCGCCCCGGCCGCCGCGCCGGTCAGCAGCAGCGCCGCCCGCAGCAGCCGGTCCTCCGCCGCCAGCCGGACCCCGGCGGCGATGGCGGCGCGGTACGGCTCCTCGTGCCGGGCCCGGAGCTCGGCGAGCGGGACGGGGAGGACGACGGCGCCCGCGTCGGTGT
>NZ_BAAAKJ010000302.1:0-4084 GCF_039527695.1 Kitasatospora putterlickiae | reverse complement strand
CGGTGCTGCCGGGCGACCGGTAGGCGCACCAGCACCAGCAGGACGGCGGCGAAGCTCGCCGCGTCCGCCAGCGCCACCCCGCGCAGCCCGCCCACCGCGACCAGCGCCCCGCCGAGCGGCGCCCCGAGCAGGACGGCGAGCTGCCCGCCCGCCTGCCGCAGCGCCAGGGCGCGGGGCAGCCGACCGGCGCCCACCAGCAGGCGCGGCATCGCCCCGCTCGCGGGGAGGTAGAACGCGTCCACCACCCCGGTCACCACCGCCGCCACGACCAGCAGCCCCAGCGGGACGCCCCGGCCGCCGGCCACCGCCGCCAGGGCGAGCGTCGCGGCCAGCATCACCGCGTCCCCGGCGAGCATCACCCGACGGGCCCCCAGCCGGTCCGCCACCGCGCCACCGACCAGCACCAGCGCCGTCCGCGACACCGTGATCGCGGTCAGCACCAGCCCGGCGGCGCCCCCGCCGTGCGCGGCGGCGGCCCAGCCGAGGGCGAAGGCGAGAGCGGCGTCGCCCAGTGCCCCGAGCTGCGCCCCGGCGAGCCAGCACAGGTAGCTCGCGGGCAGCGCCGGGCGGGCCGGTCCGTCGGGCACCGCGGCCCCGGTGATCGTCATGCCGGCCGACGCTAGGACCCTCGACCCGCTTCAGGGCAAGCGCCGGTCCCCGTCCTACACCCGCACCACCGGCTCCTGCAGTTCCGTCACCCAGTGCGCCACCTCCTCCGGGCACTCCAGGTAGAGCTCACGGGCGTAACCCGTCGAGCGGTAGCCGTTCTCCTCGATGAACCGCGCCAGCGCCTGGACGGCGCCCAGGGAGCCGTCCATCGACCCCCGGTGCACCAGGGTCGCCGCCTCCTCGACGGCCGGCAGGTCGACCACCGCGAGGCCGTGCTCCCCGGCCGGGTCGACCGAGGCCGGGACCGGCACGGCCACCCGGATCAGCACCGAGCCGTCCCCGGTGTCCTCGTAGCGGGCGACGGACGGCCCGGCGTGGGCGATGCCGGCCGTCGCCAGCCGGCCGCAGAGCTCGTCGAACAGCGGCCCGATCACCGGCCCGATGTCCTGCGGCTCGTAGCTCGCCGCCACCCCGGTCAGCTCGGCCACCCGCACCGCCGGCACCCGCTTCACCACCACGTCGTGTGTGGACATGGTCCCCTCGCTCTCGATCGTACGGAGCCTCGCCTCGACCCGGGCCAGCCGTTCGGCGTCCGCCGCCATGGCCGCGGCGAGCTCGGCCCGCCGCAGCCGCAGCATCCCGCGCAGCTCGGCCGTGTCCACCTCCTCGTCCAGGACGGTCCGCACCTGGTGCAGGGTGAAGCCGAGTTCCTTGAGGGCGATGACCCGATTGAGCCTGGCCAGTTGGGCCGCCTCGTAGCAGCGGTAGCCGCTGCCCGGGTCGACCCGGGCGGGCCGGAGCAGTCCGATGGCGTCGTAGTGACGCAGCATCCGGACCGACACCCGGCCGTGCTTGGCGAAGTCTCCGATGTTCAACATGGTTCCTCCAGTGCAGACCCTCACACGGTGTCACGGTCAAGCACCGGGTCCGCCGCCGCTCACTCCGTCACGTCGAACCCCCTCCGCCGCCCCAGCGCCTGGAGGCTGCGCTGGCCGGGGATGCCGTTGGCGTCCTCGCCGGAGTAGCCGAGGCTGCGCTGGAACGCGGCGTACGCCTGCACGGTGCGCGTGCCGAGCGAGCCGTCCACCCAGCGCTGCTCCAGGAACCCCTCGTCCGCCAGCGCCTGTTCGACGATCCGCACCTCGCCGCCGTAGGTCTGGTGGCCCTGCTCGGCCCCCGGGTCGGTGCGCGCCGCCGCGACCACGTGGGCGAGCGAGACCCGCTGCGGCGAGGGCAGCCGGCCCAGCAGCCGGCGCAGCGAGTCCTCGCCCGGCACCCCGTCGGCGTCCGGCCCCGAGTACCCCAGACCGTGCTGGAAGTCCTGGTAGTTGAGGGTATCGGCGTCCCGCCAGTCCTCGTCGGGACCGGACCGGTAGTGCCGGCCGTAGCCCTGCCGGACGAGCGCCTCGCCGACCTCCTTGACCTGCGGCCCGTGCGCGCCGTAGCCGTACTCCAGCCCGTTGACGGTCACCCGGTACCGGGCGGGCCCCGACCCGCCGCCCGGTGGGGGCAGCGGCGCCCCGCCGGCCACCGCGACGATGCCGGGCATCACGACCTCGCGGAACTGCCGGGCGCGGACGTCCCCCGGGCAGGCCGTCCCGCCGTTCGACCACTCGGGGAACATCCGGTGCACCCCGAAGCCGGGCTCGTCCCACTCCGGGCAGATCCGCAGCGGGACACCGTGCCGCCGGTGCAGCCAGACCCCGAGCGCGACGAGCGCGTTGACCTGGGAGTCCGTCCACGGGTCGGTGCTCTGGTCGTCACTGGCCGTCTCCACGCTCACCGCACCGGTGCCGTCGGGCCGCCGGTTGGCCCGCATGTTGGCGTCGGCCCGGGTCTCGGTGCCGATGAACTGCCCCACGCAGCCGTCGTACCCGATCCCGAAGTGGGACTCCAGGTTGGTGGAGTCCCGCCAGTACTCGTACATCCGCCGCGGCGTCCACGGCGCCGCCACACTGTGGAAGATCACCTGCGTCGGCGTGATCGCCGCCTGCTCGTCCGACTCGGGCTGGAGCTCCATCTTCTCCGCACCGGGGTACCAGGCCATCCGTCTCTCCTCGCCGGGCCCAGGGCAGTTCGCCCCTTACGCCCGGGTAGACGGACCCCGCGCCCCCACACGAGGACGCACCCACCCCAAACCCCCCGTTCAGGTGAATACAGGACCCCGGCCCACCCCGCCCCACCCGCTCCACCCCGCCCGGAAAGCACGAAGGCGGGTGCCGACCTCAGGTCGGCACCCGCCTTGAGCAGGTGGTTCTTCTCCTACCGGCGGAGAGCGTGGGATTCGAACCCACGGTACGGGGTCACCGCACGACAGTTTTCAAGACTGTTCCCTTAGGCCGCTCGGGCAGCTCTCCAGGCGGAGGTCAGCCTAACGGGTCCGGCGGGGTTCGGTGCACAGGGTTTCCGGGCGGGCCGGGTCAGTCGCCGACGCGCTCGCTGAGGGTGACCTTGGTGGTGGCGGTCTGGCCGTTGCGGGTGTACTCGACGTCGACGGTCTCGCCGGGCTTGTGCGTCCAGATCTTGCTGACCAGGGCGGGGCCGTTCTCGATCGGGCTGCCGCCGAGCTTGGTGATGACGTCGCCGGGCTTGAGGCCGGCCTTGTCGGCGGCGCCGCCGGGGGTGACGGCCGGCTGGCCCTGGATGTCGCGGGTCTGGATCTGCGCGCCGTCGCCCTTGTAGTCGTCGTTGCGCAGGACGTCGAGCTTGGCGTAGACCGGCTTGCCGGTCTTGATGAGGGTGTCGGCGACCCACTTGGCCTGGTTGATCGGGATCGCGAAGCCGAGGCCGATGGAGCCGGCCCGGCCGTTGCTGGAGGCGTTGGACTGGATCGCCGAGTTGATGCCGATCACGCCGCCGCCGGAGTCGAGCAGCGGGCCGCCGGAGTTGCCGGGGTTGATGGAGGCGTCGGTCTGCAGGGCGTTCATGTAGGAGGACTGCGCGCCGGTCTCGTCGCCGGACGCGACCGGGCGGTCCTTGGCGCTGATGATGCCGGTGGTGACGGTGGACTCCAGGCCGTACGGGGCCCCGATGGCGATGGTGGAGTCGCCGACGTTGACCTTGTCGGAGTCGGCCAGCGGCAGTGGCGTCAGCCGGTCCTTGGGCGGGTTGTCGAGCCTGATGACGGCGACGTCGTAGCCCTCGGCGCGGCCCAGCACGGAGGCCGGGTAGGAGCTGCCGTCGGCGAACTTGACGGTCAGTTTGCCGCCGCTGGAGGCGGCGGGCGCGACCACGTGGTTGTTGGTGAGGATGTGGCCCTCGGTGTCGAAGACGAAGCCGGTGCCGGTGCCGGACTCGCCGTTGCCCTGCGCCTTGATGGTGACGACGCTGGGCAGCGCCTTCTGCGCGATGCCGGCGACCGAGCCCGGGGCGGCCTCGTTCTTCTGCGAGTTGTTGGCCTGCACCGTCGTGGAGGTGCGGCCGGCCTTGGAGCTGACGGTGCTGTCGTCGCGGTCGGCGATGGCCACGCCGACCG
>NZ_BAAAKJ010000301.1:0-4815 GCF_039527695.1 Kitasatospora putterlickiae | reverse complement strand
CGGGGTTCTCCGACTGGGCGGTGCGCACCAGGCCCCGGACGGGTTCCTGGACGAGTTCGCCGCGCCGGGTGACGACGACGAGCCGGGAGTCGGCCGTCCGGTCGTCGGCCAGCCAGGCCTGGAGCGCCCGCAGGACGTCGAGGCCGACGGCGTGGGCGCGCTCGGGCACGGTGTCGGAGGGCGCGCCGCCGCCGGCGGGCAGGACCACGAGGGGCGGCAGGGCGCCGTCCTCGGGCAGGTCGCCGTCCTCGGGCAGGTCGCTGTGGAGGATCCAGTCGGCGGGCGCCTCGGCGGCCTCGGGTGCGGGGACCCAGTCGACCTCGAACAGGGCCGCGTCGTCCGCCGGACCGGCGGTGGGGCCGCGCGGGTCCACCGGCCGCACGGTGAAGGCCTCGACGTCCACGACGGGGGCGCCGGTGTCGTCGGCGGCCCGGATGGTGAGGGTGTCGGGGCCGGTGGGGGTGACGACCACGCGCAGCGCCTCGGCGCCGGTGGCGTGCAGGCGAACGCCGGCCCAGGAGAAGGCGAGCCTGGGCACGTCGGCGCCCGGGAGGAGGCCGGCCTCGCCGAGCGGGTGGAGGGCGGCGTCCAGCAGGGCGGGGTGCAGGCCGTAGGCGGCGGCGTCCGAGGTGGTGTCGGGGAGGCGGAGCTGGGCGTAGAGGCGGCCGTCGGCGAGCCAGGCGGCCTCGACGGCGTGGAACGCGGGCCCGTAGGCGACGGTGAGCCGGTCGTAGAGGCCGTCGATGTCAAGCGGGCGGGCTCCGGCGGGCGGCCAGACCGTCAGGTCGTCGGCGTCGGCGGGCTCCGGGCCCTCAGGGGCGAGCGTTCCGGTGGCGTTGGCGTGCCACGGCAGGCCGGGGCCGGTGCGGGTGAGCAGCCGGACGGTGCGCCGGCCGTCCTCGGCCTCGCCGACGTGGACCTGGAGGTCGGGGCCGCCGCCGTCCGGGACGACGAGCGGGGCGGAGACGGTCAGTTCCTCGACGGTGGGCGCGCCGAGCCGGTGGCCGACGTGGGCGAGGGCGTCGAGCAGCGCGGTACCTGGCAGCAGCGCCACGCCACCGACCCGGTGGTCGGCCAACCAGGGCAGGGTGCGTTCGGTGATCCGGCCGGTGAAGACGGCGCCTTCCTCAGTGCCGAGCAGCAGTTCGGCCTCCAGCAGCGGGTGGCCGGCCTTGTCCAGACCGACGGCGGCGAGGTCCCCGGCGGCGCGGCCCGGCCGGAGCCAGTAGCGCTCGCGCTGGAAGGGGTAGGTCGGCAGTTCGGAGGGACGGACGGTGCCGGCCTCGGCGTGGGCCGGGGACCAGTCCACGGGCAGGCCACGGACGTGGAGTTCGGCGGCGGCGAGCAGGACGCGGTCCCAGCCGCCGTCCTCGCGCCGCAGGGTCCCGGTGACCACGGTCGGCGCCTGAACGGACTCCTCCAGGGCCTCCACGATGCCGTGGGCGAGCACGGGGTGGGCGCTGACCTCGACGAACGCCCGGAAGCCCCCGGCCGCCAGGGTCTCGACGGCGTCGGCGAAGCGGACGGTCTGCCGCAGGTTGCGGTACCAGTAGCCGGCGTCCAGCTCCGGACCCTCCAGCCAGCGGTTCTCCACCGTGGACAGGAACGGGACGCTCGCCGACTGAGGCTTCACCGCACCCAGCACTTCCGCGAGTTCGGCCTCGATCGACTCCACGTGCGAGGTGTGCGACGCGTAGTCCACCGGGATCCGGCGCACCCGGGCGCCCCGCTCCTCGAAGGCCGCCACCACGGTGTCCAGGCCGGACGGGTCACCGGCCACGACCACCGAGGACGGACCGTTCACCGCCGCGATCTCCACGCCGTCCGGCAGCGCGCCGGTCACCTCGGCGAACGGCAGAGCCACCGAGACCATCCCGCCGCGTCCGGCCAGGCCCCGCGCGATGGCCTGCGACCGCAGCGCCACCACGGCCGCCGCGTCCTCCAGCGAGAGGACGCCCGCGACGTGCGCCGCCGCGATCTCGCCCTGCGAGTGACCGACCACCGCGTCCGGCACCACCCCCAGCGAGGACCACAGCCGCGCCAGAGCGACGTTCACCGCGAACGACACCGGCTGCACCACGTCCACCCGCTCCAGCGGAGCCGCACCCGGTACCTGGTTCACCACATCCAGCAACGACCAGTCGACATAGGGCTCCAGCGCCTCCGCGGCCTCCTCCAGAGCCCGCGCGAACACCACCGACTCGGCGAGCAGCCGACGCCCCATCCCCGCCCACTGCGACCCCTGACCCGGGAACACGAACACCGACCGACCACTCACCTCCGCCCGACCGGACACCAGCCCCGACCCGCCCTCTCCCCCGGCCAGGGCCCGCAGCCCGCTCAGCGCCCGTGCCCGGTCGGCGGCGACCACGACGGCCCGCCGTTCCAGCGCGGCCCGGGAGCCGGCGAGCGCGCGGGCGACGGCCGGCGCCTCGGCGACGGGCCTGGCCTCGGTGAACTCGGCGAGCCGTTCGGCCTGTGCGCGCAGGGCCTCGGGGGAACGAGCGGAGAGCAGCCAGGGCACCGGGGTACCGGAATCGGCGTCGGGTTCGCCGTCGAGTGCGACGGGCACCGCCCGGTTCGCCGGCTCCTGGACGGGGGCCTGCTCCAGGATCACGTGGGCGTTGGTGCCGCTGACGCCGAACGAGGAGACGGCGGCCCGGCGCGGCCGGTCGACCTCGGGCCAGGCCCGTTCCTCGGTGAGCAGGGCGACCGCGCCGGACTCCCAGTCCACCGTGGTGCTGGGCGCGTCGATGTGCAGGCTCTTCGGCAGCACGCCGTGCCGCAGCGCCTCGACCATCTTGATCACGCCGGCGACCCCGGCGGCGGCCTGGGCGTGGCCGATGTTGGACTTCAACGACCCCAGCCAGAGCGGCTGTTCGGCCGGACGGCCCTGCCCGTAGGTGGCCAGCACCGCCTGCGCCTCGATCGGATCGCCCAGCGAGGTCCCCGTGCCGTGGCCCTCGACGGCGTCGACGTCCGCGGGCGTCAGCCCGGCGTTGGCGAGGGCCGCGAGGATCACCCGCTCCTGGGAGGGGCCGTTCGGGGCGGTCAGCCCGTTGGACGCACCGTCCTGGTTCACCGCCGAACCCCGGACGACCGCCAGCACCTCGTGCCCCAGGCGCCGCGCGTCCGACAGCCGCTCCAGCAGTACCAGGCCCACGCCCTCGGCCCAGGCGGTGCCGTCGGCCCCGTCCGCGTAGGCCCGGGCCCGGCCGTCGGCGGAGAGCGCGCGCTGGCGGGAGAACTCGACGAAGGAGGTCGGCCGGGCCATGATCGCGGCGCCGCCGGCCAGGGCGAGCGTGCACTCGCCATCGCGCAGCGCCTGCGCGGCCAGGTGCAGGGCCACCAGGGAGGAGGAGCAGGCGGTGTCCACCGTCACCGACGGGCCTTCGAGGCCTAGGGAGTAGGAGATGCGGCCGGAGGCGACCGAGCCGGCGTTGCCGGTGCCGAGGTAGCCCTCCAGGCCGTCCGGGACCTCGGCGAGGTCGGTGGCGTAGTCGTGGTACATCAGGCCCGCGTAGACGCCGACCGGTTGCCCCTTGAGCGAGGTCGGGTCGATGCCCGCGCGCTCCAGGAGTTCCCAGGAGGTCTCCAGCAGCAGCCGCTGCTGGGGGTCCGTCGCCAGCGCCTCGCGCGGGGAGATCCCGAAGAAGGCGGCGTCGAACTGGCCCGCGTCGTGCAGGAATCCGCCGTGTCGGGCGTAGGAGGTGCCGGGGACGGCCGGGTCCGGGTCGTAGAGGGCGTCGAGGTCCCAGCCGCGGTCGGCGGGGAAGGGGGTGATCGCGTCGGTGCCCTCGGCGACCAGCCGCCACAGGTCGGCCGGGGAGGCGACGCCGCCGGGCAGGCGGCAGGCGGCGCCGACGATGACGACGGGGTCCTCGGCGGGCGGCACGGTGCGCGCTACGGGCGCGGGCCGGGCGGCGGTGGCCGGACGGCCGGTCAGCGCGTTCACCAGGAAGGCCGCGACGGCGGTCGGGTTGGGGTGGTCGAAGGCGAGGGTGGCGGGCAGCCGCAGGCCGGTGGCGGCGGTGAGGCGGCCGCGCAGTTCGACCGCGGTGGCGGAGGTGAAGCCGAGGTCCTTGAACGGGCCGTCGGGGCGGATCGGGTCGGGGCCGTCACCGGCCAGCCCGGCGGTCTCCGCGAGGACGAGGTCGAGCAGTTCGCGCCGCCGGTCGGCGGGCGGGCGGCCGGCCAGGCGGCGGCGCAGTGCGGCGGCGGTCGCGGTGTCCGGGGCGCTCGGGCCGGCCGGGGTGTCGATGAGGTCGCGCAGCAGGGCCGGGACGTCCTGCGGGGCGAGGGCGTCCAGCCCTTCGGGGTCGAGCCGGAGCAGCAGCAGGGAGGTGTGGTCGGCCAGGTGGGCGGCGTCGAACGCGGCGGCGCTCTCCTGGGCGGTGAGCCGGCCGAGGCCGAGCGGCACGGGGCGTCCGTCCCCGTCGGCGGGGCCGGTGATGAGGGCCAGGCCGGGCAGCCCGTGGCGGCTGCGGTGGTGGGCGAGGGCGTCCAGGAACGCCGCGGCGGCGGCCTCCCCCGGGGCGCCGGGGGTGCCGAGCGGTCCGACGGTGGGGGTGTGCACGACGAAGGCGGACAGTTCGGTGCCGGCGGTCAGTTCGTGCAGGTTGACGGCGGCCGCGAGGGCGGCGACGAGGCCGGGGAAGGCCGCGCCGGGGGTGTGGACGACGGCGTTGAAGCGCGCTCCAGGGCCGGCCAGCCAGTCGGCGAGGGCGTCGCGGTCGGCGAGGTCGAGGGCGCTGAGGGTGATCTCGGCGCCGGCGCGGGTGAGCCGTTCGGCGAGGTCGGCGGCGGCCCGGTCGG
>NZ_BAAAKJ010000300.1:10938-11886 GCF_039527695.1 Kitasatospora putterlickiae | reverse complement strand
CGGAGCGGGCGCTGGCGGCGGCCGGACGGGCCGCCACCGGGCGGGCCGAGCAGGTGCGCACCTGGAACCTCTCCGGGCTGTTCCGGCTGCCCACGGCCGACGGCCCGGTCTGGCTGAAGGTGATCAACCCGGCGTTCAACTCCCGGGAGTCGGAGGCGGTCGCGCTGTTCGCCGCCGCCGATCCGACGCTGGTGCCGTCCGTGCTCGCCGCCGACCCGGAGCAGGGGCGGGTGCTGCTCGACGAGGTGCCCGGGGAGGACTGCTGGGGTCCGTCGGAGGCGGAGGTGGCGGACATCGTGCCGCGGCTGGTCGCCGCCCAGGCGGCGCTCGCGGCCGACGGCCGGGCGGCCGGGGCCAGGCTGCGCGACCGCACCCCGCGCGCGTTGGCCGCCGCTGTTCCCGCGCTGCTCGACCGGCTCGCCGCCGGGTCGGAGCTGACGGCCGACGAGCTGGCCGCCGCCCGGGCGCTNNNGGGCGGAGCGGACGGCCGCCGAGCTGCAGGCCGCCGGGGCGCTGGCGGCCCGGCTGCCCGTCCTGGTCGAGGAGCTGACCGCGTGCGGGCTGCCGGAGACCGTCGTCCACGGCGACTTCCACCCCGGAAACTGGCGCGGCGGCAACGGCGGCGGACTGGTCGCCATCGACTACGCGGACGCCTGCCTCGGCCACCCGGCCCTGGACGGCCTGCGGCCCCGCGCCTTCGTCGACGAGGAGCGGTGGGCCCAGCTGGCCGGGGTGTGGGCGGACGCCTGGCGCGCCCGGGTGCCCGGCTGCGCGCCCGAGCGGGCGCTGGAGCTGGCCGGACCGCTGTTCCACCTCGGTTACGCGCTGCGGTACCAGGAGTTCCTGGACCACATCGAGGACAGCGAGCGCCCCTACCACGAGGGCGACCCGGCGGGCGAGGTCCGGCGCGCGCTGGAGGCGGCACGGGGTTAGGCCCGAAGGCTCTCG
>NZ_BAAAKJ010000300.1:4558-10874 GCF_039527695.1 Kitasatospora putterlickiae | reverse complement strand
CGCAGCGGGCGGGCGAGGCCGTCGGCGCCGAGTGCCAGCGAGCCGGGCGCGGTCAGCGCGCACATGCCCGACCCGATGCAGCGGTCGCGGTCGACCTGGACGATGACGGCGGGGGCCGTCCGTGAATCCGTCACCAGGCGACCTCCAGTCGCTGCGGACTGCGGGTCAGCAGGCCGTGCCGCCAGTCGATGGTGTCCTGCGGCGCGGTGAGCCGCAGCGAGGGCAGCCGCCGGGCGAGCCGGTGCAGGGCGATCTCCAGCTCCATCCGGGCCAGCCAGGCGCCCAGGCAGTGGTGCGGCCCGGCGCCGAAGGTGTAGCTCGGGGCGGCGAGCGGGGAGAAGAGTTCGGTCAGCAGGTCCCCGGTGAACACCTCCGGGTCGCTGTTGGCGGCGGTGACGTCGGCGGCGACCACGCTGCCGGCGGGGATCCGCACGCCGCCGATCTCGATGTCCTCGACCGCCCGCCGCAGCAGACCGGGCAGCGTGTCGGCGTCGCCCAGCGGCACGGCGCGCAGCAGCTGCTCGGTGGCGGCGGCCGCGCTCTGCTCGTCGGAGGCGAGCCGGTGCCAGGCGTCCCGGCCCTCGCCGAGCAGGTAGACCAGGGCGTTGCCGAGCGAGGTCATGGTGGTCTCGTGCCCGGCCACGACCAGCCCGATGACGAGGGTGACGATCTGTTCCTCGGTGATCCCGGGGGTGTCGGCGGCGGCCGCGAGCAGGCTGCTGACCAGGTCGTCGCCGGGCTCGGCGCGGCGCTCGGCGACGACCTCGGCGCCGAATCCGGCGAACTCGTCCATCGCGGTGCGGATGGCCTGCGGGGTGTACGCGGTGGTGGCCAGGGCGTGGTCGCTCCAGTGCTCCAGGCGCTTGCTGTCGAGCAGGTCCAGGCCCATCAGCCGGCTGATCACGGCGACCGGCAGCGGGCGGGTGTAGGCGGCGACGATGTCGGCGGGCGAGCCCTGGTCGATCAGCTCGTCGATCAGGCCCTCGACGACCGAGGCGACCCAGGGGCGCCAGCGGGCGATCGCGCGCGGGGTGAACGCGCGCTGCACGGTGCGGCGCAGCCGCTGGTGCTCGACGCCGTCGATGTTGAGCAGCGCGGTGGGGTCGTCGAGCAGGTTGGGGGCGCGGGTGACCGGCGGGGCGTCCGGCGCGAAGAGCGGGGCGCGGCCCAGGCGCGGGTCGGTGAGCACCTGCCGGACGTCGGTGTGCCGACTGACCAGCCAGACCGGGGTGCCGGTGGGCAGGGCGGCCAGCCGGGGCGGGCCGGGTTCGAGCAGGCGCAGGCAGTGCAGCGGCGGCAGCACGGCCTGGGCCGTGCCGGGGCCGGCGGCGGGTGCGGGATCGGTACCGGTTCCGGCACCGGTGGCACTGTTCTCGGCGGACATCCGTACTCCAGACTCCAGGGCGGTGGCCGCGTGCGGGCGGCCTGCGGGGGGTGGATCCGGGTGGTGCGCGGGGACGGGCGGGGCGGTCGACGGGTGGTCGACGGGGGTCGACGGGTGTGCCTGGTGGGCCGGGTTTCGCTTAGACCGTACGTGGGCGACGGGCGGCCGTCAGCGACGATTCCAGCCAACGCCCGGGTGGCGCGGGCATGGTGAGGGCACCGCGACGGCCGGGGGCGCTCGGCGGCGACCGCGTGCCCCAGCGCGCGCCCCCAGGGGCCGGTGGCCCCGGTGAGCCGGATCACCCGGGACGTTCCCGGACCCGCCGCCGGGCCGGGGGATACGCTTCGTGGGCGAGTCGATCGACTCGTGTCGACCGACCGTGTCGACGCAGGTCACGCCGGTGCGGAGCGGCACCGGCCGACGGAGGTGGAACGGATGGCCCAGCAGGTCAAGGCAGTGATCGCACGCGCCAAGGGCGCGCCCGTGGAGGTGACGACGATCGTCGTGCCCGACCCCGGGCCGGGCGAGGCGGTGGTGCGGATCCAGGCCTGCGGCGTGTGCCACACCGATCTGCACTACCGCGAGGGCGGGATCAACGACGAGTTCCCGTTCCTGCTCGGCCACGAGGCCGCGGGCATCGTGGAGACGGTCGGCGAGGGCGTCACTGAGGTCGCGCCCGGCGACTTCGTCGTCCTCAACTGGCGCGCCGTCTGCGGCCAGTGCCGCGCCTGCAAGCGGGGGCGGGCCCAGTACTGTTTCAACACCCACAACGCCAAGCAGCGGATGACGCTGCTGGACGGCACCGAGCTGTCCCCGGCCCTGGGCATCGGCGCGTTCGCCGAGAAGACCCTGGTCGCGGCCGGCCAGTGCACCAAGGTGGACCCGGCCGCCGACCCGGCCGTCGCCGGGCTGCTCGGCTGCGGCGTGATGGCGGGCATCGGCGCCGCGATCAACACCGGCAACGTGGGCCGGGGCGACACGGTCGCGGTGATCGGCTCCGGCGGCGTCGGCGGCGCGGCCGTGCTGGGCTCCCGGCTGGCCGGCGCGTCGAAGATCATCGCGGTGGACATCGACGACCGCAAGCTCGCCACCGCCGAGAAGCTCGGCGCCACCCACACCGTCAACTCCAAGAACACCGACCCGGTCGAGGCGATCCGCGAGCTGACCGGCGGCCACGGCGCGGACGTCGTGGTCGAGGCGGTCGGCCGCCCGGAGACCTACCAGCAGGCCTTCTACGCCCGCGACCTGGCCGGCACGGTCGTCCTGGTCGGCGTCCCCACGCCCGAGATGAAGCTGGAGCTCCCGCTGCTCGACGTGTTCGGGCGCGGCGGCGCGCTGAAGTCCTCCTGGTACGGCGACTGCCTGCCCTCGCGGGACTTCCCGATGCTGATCGACCTCTACCTCCAGGGCCGCCTGGACCTCGGCGCCTTCGTCACCGAGACCATCGGCCTGGACGCGGTGGAGCAGGCGTTCGAGCGCATGCACCACGGCGACGTGCTCCGCTCGGTGGTGGTCCTGTGAGCGCCGGACCCGCCCGCGTCGACCGGCTCGTCACCGCCGGCACCTTCGAACTCGACGGCGGCAGCTGGGAGGTGGAGAACAACGTCTGGATCGTCGGCGACGACACCGAGGCCGTGGTGATCGACGCGGCCCACGACGCCGCCGCGATCGAGCAGGCGCTGGCCGGCCGCCGGCTGCTCGCCATCGTCTCCACCCACGCGCACAACGACCACATCGACGCCGCCCCGGAGCTGGCCGCGCGCACCGGCGCACCCGTCCTGCTCCACCCGGACGACCTCCCGCTGTGGAAGCTCACCCACCCGGACCGCCTCCCCGACGGCGAGCTCGCCGACGGCGGGCGGATCGAGGTCGCCGGCATCACGCTGACCGTCCTGCACACGCCCGGCCACGCCCCGGGCGCGGTCTGCCTGCACGCCCCGGACCTCGGCACGGTCTTCACCGGCGACACCCTCTTCCACGGCGGCCCGGGCGCCACCGGCCGCTCGTTCTCGCACTTCCCGACCATCATCGACTCCATCCGGGACCGCCTGCTCACCCTGCCCCCGGACACGGTGGTCCGCACCGGCCACGGCGACCCGACCACCATCGGCGCCGAGGCCCCGGCCCTCCCGGACTGGATCGCCCGCGGCCACTGAGGCCGTCGGGCGGTGACCNNNGGGCCCGGCGGTCGGCCGTCGGGCCCGGGGACGTACGATCGCGGGCATGGCCCATGATCCGCGCGCGCTCGACGACGTCTTCCTCGCCTTCTGGCGGGAGCGGCACATCTCCACCCTGACCACCCGGCGGCCGGACGGGTCGCCGCACGTGGTGCCGGTGGGGGTGACGTTCGAGCCGGAGCGCGGGGTCGCGCGGGTGATCAGCAGCCGGAGCAGCCGGAAGGTGCGCAATGTGCTGGCGGCCGGGGAGGCCGGGCAGCGGGTGGCGGTGTGCCAGGTGGACCGGGCGCGTTGGTCGACGCTGGAGGGGGTCGCCGTGGTCCGGGACGCGCCGGAGGCGGTGGCCGAGGCGGAGCGGCGGTACGCCGAGCGCTACCGCGAGCCGCGGGTGAACCCGGACCGGGTGGTCATCGAGATCACCGTGGACCGGGTCCTGGGCCGGGCGTAGCAGCGGTCGGTGTTCCGTTTATCCGGTGTTGATCGTCGCGGTCTACGGTCGGGGCATGAACGAGGGAACGACGGGGGACCGGGGCGTGCGGGCGCCGGGTGAGGGTGGCCGGATGACGGCCGAGGACGCGGATCGGTTCCGGGTGCTGCTGGCCCGGCTGGAGGACTCGTTGGCGGCGGACCGCCGGACGCCGGTGGGGCCGGGCCGTGAGGGATGAGCGCCGCCCGGCCGCGCGGGTCGCGGTGCTGCCGCTGTGGCAGCGCGGCGCGCGGACGGGCGACCACGGTCGGACCGCCGTGCCCGGTGGGCTACTTGGCGAAGCGGACCTCGGGGAACCTGGGCGAGGGCCGGTCGAGCAGTGGGGCCGGACGGCCGAGCAGGTGCCGGTCGAAGAACGCGCCCAGGTAGGCGCGGGTGGCCGCCAGCGTACGGCCGCCGGTGAGGGTGCCGAAGTTCTCCTGGTAAGCCCCCGGCGGCAGTTGGTCACGCAGGTGGAGGGTGTCGACCAGCCAGTGCTGGTCGGAGAACGACAGGTGCCCGGCGGCGGGCAGGTCCACCCAGTAGCGGGGGCCGGTGAACCGCCGCCAGTTGTCCTCCCAGTTGCGGGCGGCCTCCGGTGAGCCGCCGAGCGCGGCGCTGAACAGCAGGGCCGGGCGCCCGGTGTCGTCGCCGGCCGGGATCCAGATGCTGCCGTCCAGGTTGGCCGCGGCCTTGATCCGCGGGTCCTGGCGCATCGCCTCCAGGGCGGCCGCCCCGCCGAGCGAGTGTCCGGCGGCGCCGATCCGGGAGGCGTCGACGCTCAGGCCGCGGACCGGGCCGCCGTGCCCGGGCGCGGTGAGCCGGTCGAGCACGAAGCGCAGGTCGGCGGCCCGGGCGCGGGACGACTTCGCGCCGAACTCCGGGTCCGTTCCCTCCTGTCCGCAGGCCAGGCAGGACTCGACGCGGCCGCCGGGGAACTCCACCGAGGTCTCGTAGGTGGCGTCGACGGCGGCCACCGCGTAGCCCCGGGAGGCGAACTCCTCGCCGAGGGCGGTGAGCGAGGTGCGGCTCAGGCCGAAGCCGGGGGAGAGCAGGATCAGCGGGTGCCGTCCGGCGGCCGGCCGGGCGTCGGCCACCGCGCCGGTGTGCAGCGCGGCGGGCTGCTCGAAGCCGTACAGCGCCCGGGACAACTCCGGTGACATGTAAGGTGCGTGGGCGCCGCGCGGCGAGTTCGCGGGGTACCAGAAGGTGACCATCAGCTCGCGGTTCGGTGCGTCGGCGCGCCACGGGTCGGGGCGGCCGGTGTCGACCAGGTGCGCGGAGGCCGTCCCGATCGGCCGGTGCGCGGTCGGTGCGGGGACGTGCGGCCCGGCCGTGCCGGCGACGCCGGCGCCGGTGCCGGCACCGGAAGCGGCGCCGGTCGCGGCGGTGGCAGGGCCGGCCAGGGAGAGGGCCAGGGTGGTGGAAACGATCGTCAGGGCGGCGGAGCGCCACCATCGGTTCTTCGGCATGACGCCACGTTAGGTTTGCGGCCACCCCCGGCACGTCGCTCCGCCGGTGGACGGCCGCTACGCCGCGAGGGGGAGCCGGCCCGGCGGCCGGGGCGCCGTCCGGCCGGGTCCGGCTCCACCTGGGGGCGGGCTCAGCAGTCGCAGCCGCAGCCGTCACAGCCGTCGCAGCAGCCGCTGCAGCAGTTGCACCCGTCCCCGCAGCACTGGCAGGCGTCACAGCAGTCGCCGCAGTTGCCGCAGTCACAGGGCTCGTGCCGGGCGCAGAAGCCCTCGCGGCGCTCGCCGGTGAACGGGTGGTTGTGCTCGCAGCAGAGCAGCTGGCAGGTGCAGCCCATCAGCGCCCAGGCCGCGCAACCGGCCACCAGGTTGCGGCGGTTGGGCGGCGGGCCGCCGGGCGGGGTGAAGCCGGGACCCTGCGGCACCCACGGCGGCACCGGCGCGCCGGGGTCCTGCGGCGGGGCCTGGTTCGGGTCGTGCTGCGGCGGCGCCTGGTACGGGTTGGCGGCGAGCGGGGTGCCGTCCCCGGTCTTGACCCGGCAGGCGGTGTGGCCGGCCCGGCCGAAGACCCGCTCGACTGCGCGCTCGGTCTCGTGCGCGAGCAGCACGTGCACCAGGGCGCGGTCGGCCAGTTCGACGTCGCGCAGGGCGAGCCGGATGCCGTGCACGGCGTCGCGGCAGAGCCGCTCGGCCTCGGCGCGGTCGGTGCCGGTCGCGGTCAGCGGGTTCCAGGCGCCGCTCGCGGCGTCGGCCTCCTGGTCCTCGGCGGCGTCCAGCAGGTGCGCGAGGCGCCCGAACAGCCGGCCCGCCTCGGCCAGCG
>NZ_BAAAKJ010000300.1:0-4506 GCF_039527695.1 Kitasatospora putterlickiae | reverse complement strand
GGCGGTGGCGGTCTCGGTGGGTTCGGTGACCAGCAGCACCGAGCCGCCGGCCGGCAGCGAGCGCTCCAACTCGCCCTGCCGGGAGGCCGCGTCGAGCAGCACGGCGGTGTCGAAGCCGACCACCGAGGCGCTGCCCGCGCTCCTGCGGTCCCAGCGCCGGGTGACCGCCCGGGCGCCCGCCGCCACCGACCGCCGGGCGAAGACGCCGTCCCGGTCCTCGACGTGGTCGCGGATCTTCACCGAGGCGAGCGCCAGCGAGACGGCGGCGGCCAGCCGGGCGCCCTCGCCCCGCGCGACGGAGGCCGTCCGCATGCCGCGCAGCGGGCACGGCCCGGCGGTCCGCCGGCCGGCCTTGGCCGAGGCCCCGGCGGTGGCCTGCGCCTCGACCAGCACGGAGATGATCAGCCCGTCGTAGTTGGTGGCGGTCCGCGCCAACTGCCCGTGGTCGTCCCGCAGGGCGAGGCAGAGGCCGCAGAGGTGGGCCATCCAGCTAGCCTGCAACCGCTCGGAGAGGCGGTGACGGCAGGGTCTGATGATGCCGAACATGTGGTTCCCCCGTGTTTCGCGTGGGCCGGCCGGGCGGCCCGTGATCGCGCACATCATATGATCGCCGCCCCGTCGATCAGGAACCTCCGCCCCCGCGGCGCCGGTGTTTATTCGTTGTCCATCGCCGCCCGGGACCATGCCTTCGGACATCGCCGGGCGAACCGGCCCCTCGGGGAGGCCGGTTCGCGCCAAGGGACGCGGAGGAAACACGTGAGCAGAGACCTGACCGCCGCAGAGCGCAAGGTGCTGGAGACGCTGATCGGCCGGGTCGAGCGGATCGTCGCCCTCGGCACCGCCGCGGAGCTGGCCGGGACCACCGTGCTCACCGGCCCCGGCCCGGCCCCGGACTACACGGTCTTCCACCGGCGGTTCGCGCTGCTGGCCGGCCGGATGCGCGAAGTCCGGTTCGTGGTGCGGGAGGACCTGCCCGCGACGATGGGGGCGAGCACGGCCATCAGCGACGGGCCGGCGCCCACCGTGCGGGAGGTCCAGCTGCGCCCGAGCATGGTCGGCCCGGGCACCCGCACGCTCACCACCCGGGCGATCACCCTGGTGCACGAGCTGTCGCACAGCCTGCCGGAGGGGCTGGGGCACCCGGTCAAGGACTACGCGTACCGTGCCGGTTGGGCCTGGGGCCACCTGCCGGCCGCCATCGCCCAGGACAACGCCGACACCTACGCGGAGGCCGCCGCGCTGCTCGTCGAGCGCGCCGAGAAGGCCTGGGGCCGGCACCAGGTGTTCGGCCGGCTGGCGGCTCAGCGCGGCCGGTTGGCGAGGCGGGCCGGGACCACCACCCTCGGCCCCGCGCTGGCCTGGCTGGACATCCTGGTCAACCGGGCCTGGGTGCGCGCCAGCGACGCCACGGGGTTCGCCAGGACCAACTTCAGCGAGGCCAAGTGGAACACCCCCGAGTGGTCCGTCTGGAAGCACCACGCCCGGCTGCTCGGGCTGGAGCAGTGGCTGGCGGCCCGGGGGTTCATCACCGAGCGGAGCCTGCGCGAGGGCGTCGTCGGGCTGAGCCCCGGCGACCGGGCGGTGGTGGACGAACTGTTCACCTACATGGGCGAGTTGAAGAACGCCGTGCACCGGATCGACCCGCTCCTGGTCGAGAGCGGTGACCGGATCGACTTCGACCCGGCCGGCGGGGCGCTGCGGATCCCGCGCGGCGCGGTGAACCACGGGCCGCTGGAGCTGGCCGACCTGGTGCTCGACGCGCTGGTCGCGGCCATCAGCACCGGGCCGGCGGCGCGGCGGTTCACCGGGAGGGCGCGGGAGATCGTCCACCTCCTGGTGAACGAGGACCGGCCGGAGGAGCGGGAGGCCGTCGCCGCGCTGCGGACCGGGTTCGCGGCGGTCCAGGCCGTGCAGCCGACCGCCGACAAGTGGGCCACGCTGGCCATCGAACTGCAGGCGGCCGTCCTGGAGGACGTGCGGGTCAGGTGGGAGGTCATGCTCGCGTCCGTTCCCGAGGTGGCCGCGATGCCGGAGGAGCTGGACCGCGAGGTGCTGGGCGGCCTCGCCGAGTCGTACAAGGAGGACGTCGACCTGCTGCACGCCCTCAACGGCCGGGTGCCGGTGCCGAGTCCGCTGGTCAAGGATCTGACCACCCTCCTGGACGGGGTGACGCCGTACCTGGTGAAGGCCGACGAGCGGCAGCGGCCGGAGCTCGTGAAGCTGCGCGGACGCCTGGGCGAGCTGCGCTGAGGTCCGCGCTCCGGGGGTCGTCCCGTATCCGGGATAGCATCGCGGATATGGGAATCGACACGGCCGCCGACGAACGGTTGGCGGAACGGCTCGCGGAGTTGCGGGTCGAGCGCGGGTGGACGCTGGAGGAGCTGGCGCGGCGGGCGGACGTCAGCCGCTCGACGCTGTCGCGGGTCGAGCGGGCGGAGGTGAGCCCGACGGCCGCGCTGCTCGGGCGGCTCTGCGCGGTCTACGGGCGGAGCATGTCGCGGCTGCTCGCGGAGGTGGAGGCGGCGCCGGCGCGCCTCGTGCGGGCGGCCGACCAGCGGGTCTGGCGGGACGAGGCGACCGGGTTCGTCCGGCGCTCCGTCTCGCCGCCGCACGGCTCGCTGCGGGCCGAGGTGATCGAGGGACGGCTGCCGGCCGGCGGCGACATCGCCTACGACAAGCCCTGCGACACCGGCCGGGAGCACCACCTCTGGCTGCTGGAGGGCCGACTGGCGCTCACCGTCGACGGCGCCGAGGAACTGCTGGAGGCCGGCGACTGCCTGCGCTTCGTCCCCGAGACCACCCGCTTCCGCTGCCCCGGCCCGGCCGAGGCCCGGTACGCGCTGGTGGTGGTCGAACCGTGAGCGCGACCGGCGCGATACCCGTGCCGCCGGGCAAGGCGGGCAAGGCGGGCAAGGAACGCTTCGACGCGGCCGGCCGGCGGGTGCTGCTGGTCTGCGTCGCGGGCGGCTTCACCACCCTCATCGACCAGTCGGTGCTCAACACCTCCATCCCCGCGCTGCGCGAGTCGCTGCACGCCCAGCCCGCCCACCTGCAGTGGATCGTGGCCGGCTACTCGCTGGCCTTCGGACTGGCCCTGATCCCCGGCGGGCGGCTCGGCGACGTCCGCGGCCGCAAGTGGTTCTTCGTCGGCGGCCTCGCCCTGTTCACCGTGGTCAGCCTGCTCTCCGCGACCGCCACCGAGCCCTGGGCGCTGGTCGTGTCCCGACTCCTCCAGGGCGCGGGCGCCGGACTGGTCAACTCCCAGATGATCGGCACCCTCCAGGACGTCTTCCAGGGCCAGCTGCGCGCCCGGGCGCTCGGGATGTACGCGGTCACCGGCGGGCTCGCCTTCGCACTCGGCCCGCCGGTCGGCGGGGCGGTGCTCGCCGCCGTCGGGCCGGAGTACGGCTGGCGGCTGACCTTCCTGCTGAACGTCCCCTTCGGGCTCGCCACCCTCTGGCTGGCGGCCCGCCACCTGCCGCGCCCGCGGCCCAGCGCCCGCGACGCCGACCTCGACCTGGTCGGGCTGCTGCTGGTGGGCGCGCTGACCCTGGCGCTGATGCTGCCGTTCGTCCAGCCGCCCGGCTGGGCGGGCTGGCTCGGGTTCGCCGTCGCCGCGGCTCTGCTGCTGGGCGCGCTGGCGTGGTGGCAGCGCCGCTTCGCCCGGGCCGGCGGCCACCCGCTGATCCACCCGGCGCTGACCCGCTCGGCGCCGTACGCGCTGGGGACGGCGGTGGCGATGGCGCAGTTCGGCTCCTCGCTGGCCGCCGGGCTGGTGCTGGCCATGTTCCTCCAGGACGGGCTCGGCCTCTCGCCGCTCGGCGCGGCGCTGGTGGCGCTGCCCTCGGCGGTGGCGATGGGCTTCGCCTCGGCCGTGGCCTGGCGGGTGGTGGCGCGCTTCGGCCGGCGGACCGTCACCGCGGGCATGACCGGCTCGGCGCTGACGATGCTGACCGGCGGCCTGGTCGCGCTGTGGGCACCGGCCGGCCCGCTGCCCTGGCTGCTGGCGCTGCTGCAACTGCTGGGCGGTGCCTCGATCGGGCTGATGGGGGCCTCCAACCAGGCCTTCGTGCTGCGGCACGCGCCGGCCGAGGCGGCCGGCGTGAGCGGGGCGATCCTGCAGATGGCGCAGCGGATCGCGGCGGCGGTCAGCATCTCGGCGCTCTCCGGCGTCTATCTGCGGGCGACCGGCGGGGGCGGCGGGCACCGGGCGGCGTTCGCCTGGGCGAGCGGGGTCTGCGCGGCGGTGGCCGCGCTGGCGGTGCTGGCCTCGGTACTGGCGGGCCGGGCGACGGCGCGCGAGGAGGCGGCGCGCGAGGAGTCGGCGCTGGCGGTCACCTCGAATGAACCGGCCCGCGAGTCGACCCGGGCATCCGGTTGAGCGGCGGGCGAACGCCGGGTCCGTGAACACCGGGCCAGGGTCGGGCCTCTCCCTCGCCCACCGGGAGAGCGGCCCGGGCGACGGCCCGCCACCGGTGCGGCTCTGGGACACGGTGCGGCGGCGGC
>NZ_BAAAKJ010000299.1:30785-40123 GCF_039527695.1 Kitasatospora putterlickiae | reverse complement strand
CAGCAGCACCGCGGCGTGGGCGCCGTCCTCGGGCAGCACGGCCAGACCGGCCGCGGCGGTGAGGCCGTTGCCGTACGGTCGGCGGCCCTCCCGGTCCCCGGAGGACCAGTCCAGCAGCAGGTGGCGGCGGACCGACCAGACCAGCCGGTCGGCGACCTGGGCCGCGCCCTCGGCGCCGGTGTCCGGCAGCACCACCAGGAACTCCTCGCCGCTGTACCGGCCCAGGGTGTCGGAGCGGCGGATCTCCATGCCGAGCCGCTGGGCGAGGTCGCGCAGCACCGTCCCGGCCCGGGCCCGGCCGTGCTCGGCGACCACCGCGTCGAACCCGCTGATCTCCAGCAGCAGGACGGCCAGCGGTCGCGGTCCGTCCTGCTGCTCCTGCCGCTCGGCCCGGCGGGCCCGGTCGATCTCCCGGTCCAGGGTGAGCTGGAGGTGCCGGTAGTTCCAGACTCCGGTGACCGGGTCGCAGGAGGCGGTGCGCTCCAGTTCGGCGCAGCGGGACTCCAGCTCGGCCAGGCGCTCGCGCAGCGCGCCCTCGCGGCGCGCCGCACCGGCCGAGCCGCACCGCAGCCGACGGCCTAGGACGGCGGCGCCGGCCAGCGCGGGGGCGCTCAGCGCGGCCAGCGCCTGGACCAGCAGCGGGGTGGACATCGGGGGGCTGCCTTCCGCGTGTCAGGCTCTGGACGTCCCGGTCGCGCGCGCGTCGGGGTCCGGAGCGGTCGTGGTCGGAGCGGTCATGGTCGGAAACGGTCGGATCGAGCGGTGGAGGAGCGGTGGACCATCCCATGCACAACGAGAAGAGCGCGCTGAGGACACGGCTGCTGTCCGAACGGCGGGCGCTGCCGCCCGAGGCCCGGGAACGGGCCGCCGAGGCGCTGGCCGGGCACGCCGGAGAGCTGGCGGCCGCGGCGGCCACGGTGGCGGCGTACGTCTCGGTGGGCGCCGAGCCGGGCACCCGGCCGCTGCTGGACGCGCTGCGGGCGCGCGGGGTGCGGGTGCTGCTGCCGGTGCTGATGGCGGACAACGACCTGGACTGGGCCCCGTACGCGGGCCCGGAGGCGCTGGCCCCGGCCGGGCGCGGGCTGCTGGAGCCGGTCGGCGGGCGGCTCGGGCCGCAGGCGGTGACCGAGGTGGGCCTGGTGCTGCTGCCGGGGCTGGCGGTGGACCGCCGGGGGCTGCGGCTGGGGCGTGGCGGCGGCTCGTACGACCGGGTGCTGGCCCGGCTGGAGCGGGCCGGGGCGCGGCCGGTGCTGGCGGTGCTGCTGTACGAGCACGAGCTGCTGGAGCGGGTGCCGGCCGAGCCGCACGACCGGCCGGTGGACCTCGCGCTGACCCCCTCGGGCACCCACCGGCTGGGCTGAGGAGCCGGGGGCGGACGCCGACGGCCCCGCGCCCCGGGGATCCGGGGGCGGGGCCGTCGGGACCGGCCGGCGTCAGCCGTTGGTCAGCGTCAGCTTGTGCCTGGTCGCCTTCTCGACCGCGTCCGGTGAGTAGGCCCAGGTCAGCAGCTTGCCCTTGAGCCAGATGTCGGTCTGGTCGTTGTAGTTCTCGTGGAACGCGTGCCCCGAGGCGCCGCCGACGGTGATCCAGCGGGAGGCGTCGAGGTCGTTCAGGTCGATCACCATGCGCATCGACGGGATCCAGTCGACCTGGTACCCGGCGGCCGCGTTCCAGCCCGCCGCGTCGACCGCCGCCGAGCCGCCGGAGAGGCGGTAGGGGCCGCGGTTGAGCAGCTTGTGGACGGCGCCCGAGGCGATCGAGGAGTCGTCCGAGCCGAGGGTGCGCTCGCGCAGCTCCAGCTTGTGCAGCCGGCCCCAGCTCCAGGTGGTGATGTCCTTGGTGAGCAGCGAGGTGAGCTCCTGGCGGGCGTTGGTCATCGCCTCGCGCAGCAGGTTGTCCAGGCCCTTCTGCTCCTTGTGCTGGGAGTCGATGTACGTCCACCAGCCGCTGTCGGGCTTCTCCAGCTGCTGGCGGACCACCTCGGTCCAGCGGTCGCCGCCGTCCGGCTGCGCGCGGCCCGGGTCGCGGGTGCCGCACTCGGTGACGATCCGCGACTTGCTGTCGGGCTTGGTCGGGTCGGCCTGCTCGCGGACCAGCAGGCAGTTCTCCTCGGCCCGCAGGTCGGCGGGGAACTTCTGGCCGAAGGCGAGGGTGAGCAGCTGGCGCCAGACGCCGTTGTAGTAGGCGGCGGCGGCCGAGTCGGCGTCCTGGTGGTAGTTCCAGTCCTTCAGCAGGTCCTGGGCCTCGCGCACGTAGGGGTCGTCGATCTCGACCTTGAGCAGCATCGGGACCAGCGTCTTGGCCAGGACGCTGGTGTTGTCGAGCTGCATCTCCTGCATGTCGTCCGGCGAGATCTTGCCGTTGTTCTTCAGCCGGGCCTCGATCTGGTCGGTGATCTCCTTGGCCCGGGTGCCGTACTCCCAGTCATGGGTCAGGTCGTACTTGTAGGAGGGGTCGACCACGGCCTGGTTGGCGGTGACGATGTAGCCGCTGCTCGGGTTGAGGCTCCACGGCAGGGCGCTGAACGGGACCGGGTCCTTCTTCCACTGGTAGGCGGAGTCCCAGCCCGGCGCCGGGTAGCGGCCGTCGCCCTTGCCGCGCACCGGGATGTACCCGGGGGCCTGGTAGCCGATGTTCTTCGCGTCGGCGTAGACGAGGTTCTGGGCCGGTACGGCGAAGTCCGCGGCGGCCTTCTGGAAGTCCTCCCAGCCCTTGGCGCGGTCGAGCGCGAAGACCGCGTCCATGGTCTTGCCCGGGATCAGCGCGGTCCACTGCAGGGCGACACCGTAGCCGCCGGTGCCGCGGTCCGGGGCGGAGTCGCCGTTGGGCGCGTACTTGCCGACGTTCTGCTGCTCGGTGCTCGGGTCGGAGATCAGCGGGGCACCGGTCCTGGTGGTGCGCACGGTGATGGTGCGGTCCTCGCCGCCGGCGACCTTGATGGTCTCCTTGCGGAGCTCGAACTTCTCCTCCTTGCCGTCCACCAGGTAGGTCTCCGGGCCGGTCACCTTCTCCAGGAAGAGGTCGGTGACGTCGGCGCCGAGGTTGGTGAGGCCCCAGGCGATGTCCTTGTTGTGGCCGATGACCACACCGGGCATGCCGGCGAAGGTGAAGCCGGAGACGTCGTACTGGCAGGTCGGCGAGAGGGTGCGGCAGTGCAGGCCCATCTGGTACCAGACCGAGGGCAGGCCGGGGCCGAGGTGCGGGTCGTTGGCCAGCAGCGGCTTGCCGGTGGTGGTGTGGCTGCCGGCGACCACCCAGGAGTTGGAGCCGATGCCCTGGCCGTTGCGGCCGAGCAGCTCGGGCAGCGCGTCGATCCGGTCGGTGACGTCCTTGAGCACCGCCTTGGTGGCGGCGGTGCCCTGCGCGGTGCCGGAGCCCGCGGCGGTGCCGGTGCCGCCGGCCGCCGGGGCGGAGCCGTCGGCCGGCTTGTAGGCGGTGCCGCCGACGGTGCCGGTCTTCACGATCGTGCCGTTGCGGGCGTACGGGTAGTCCGGGTAGAGCTCGTCGATCTTCTCCCGGCTGAAGTCCTGGGCGAGCAGCGAGCGGTCGATCTCCTCCTGGAGGTTCCCGGAGAGGTCCCAGGCCATCGCCTTGAGCCAGGACACCGAGTCGACCGGGGTCCACCGCTCGGGCTCGTAGCCGCCGTTGACGACTCCGAGCAGACCGTACTCCAGCGAGGCGGAGGAGCCGCCCGGGTGCTCGGCGAGCCAGGCGTTGACGCCGTCCGCGTACGCCTGGAGGTTCTTCTTGGTGTCGGCGCTCAGGACGGTGTCGAACTCCTCCTGCGCGGTCCGGCGCCAGCCCATGGTGCGGATCATGGAGTCGGTCTCGACCTGGCTGTCGCCGAACATCTCGGACAGCCGCCCCGCGGTGATGTGCCGCCGGACGTCCATCTCCCAGAAGCGGTCCTGGGCCTGGACGTAGCCCTGGGCGCGGAAGAGGTCCTCGGAGGTGTCGGCGTAGAGCTGCGGGATGCCGTTGGCGTCGCGCTTGACGTCGACCGGGGCGCTCAGGCCCGCCAGCTTGACGCTGCCGTCGACCTCCGGGAAGGACGCACGGACCGCGGCCACCCCCCGGTAGCCGCCGTAGCCGGCGCCGGCCACCAGCAGCACGACCAGCACGATCACGATCAGACGGGCGCGCCGGAACTTCTTGGAGCGGGGCATCTGGGTCCTTGCGGTCCTCACTGGGGGGCGGGCGGACATGTCAAGAGCACGGGGCCGTGACAGAGCACCACATTAGGCCGCCCCGGCTGGCGGCCGTGCACGGGGGACGCTCACGGTGGGATCGGAGGAGGTCGAAAGGGGGAGGTGACGGAGGCGATGACGAGCGAACTTAAAGATATGGCAAAATGTTAGACTGAGTAACGATCCGCAAGGGGAGTAATCGGCGCCCCACCGCGCCACCGCCCCTGCCGGTACCCCGTCCCCCCGCCACCACGCCCGAGGTGCCCCTGCGTGAATGTCGACCACCTGAACCAGCTGCTCCTCGAGTTCTCCGTGATCCTGCTGGTCGCGGTGGTCGCCGTGCGGGTGTCCACGAAATCGGGCCTGCCCAGTCTGCTGATCTACCTCGGCATCGGCGTGGCGCTCGGCCAGAACGGCCTGGGCATCTCGTTCAACAACGCCGAGCTCACCCAGGTCCTCGGTTACGCGGCGCTGGTGGTGATCCTGGCCGAGGGCGGACTCAAGACCAACTGGCGCGAGGCCAGACCCGTGATGCCCGCCGCCACGGTACTGGCCACCGTCGGCGTCGGGATCAGCGTCGCCGTCACCGCGGCCGGCGCGCACTGGCTGGTCGGCCTGGACTGGCGGACCTCACTGCTGCTCGGCGCGATCGTCTCCTCCACCGACGCCGCGGCCGTCTTCTCGGTGCTGCGGACGGTGCCGCTGCCCCGCCGGCTGACCGGCCTGCTGGAGGCGGAGTCCGGCTTCAACGACGCGCCCGTGGTCATCCTGGTCGTCTCCTTCGCCACGGTCGGCGCGCACGACTCCTGGTACGTCCTGTTCGGCACGATCGTCGCCGAGCTGGCGGTCGGCCTGGCCATCGGCCTGGCGGTCGGCAAGCTGGGCGCGTTCGGCGTCAAGCACGTCGCGCTGCCGTCCTCCGGCCTCTACCCGATCGCCGTCATGGCGCTCACCGTGCTCGCCTACGCCGGCGGCGCGCTGCTGCACGGCTCCGGCTTCCTCGCCGTCTACGTCAGCGCGGTGGTGCTCGGCAACGCCAAGCTGCCGCACGGACCCGCCGTGCGCGGCTTCGCCGACGGCCTGGCCTGGATCGGGCAGATCGGCATGTTCGTGCTGCTCGGCCTGCTCTGCACCCCCGAGTCGATGGGTTCGGCCGTGGTGCCCGCCCTGGTGATCGGCGCGGTGCTGGTCTTCCTCGCCCGGCCGCTCTCGGTGGTGCTGACCCTCACCCCCTTCAAGCTGCCGGCCCGCGAGCAGGCGCTGCTCAGCTGGGCCGGACTGCGCGGCGCCGTGCCCATCGTGCTGGCCACCATCCCGCTGGTCTCCGGCGCGCCGCTGGCGCAGGAGGTCTTCAACATCGTCTTCATCCTGGTCGTGGTCTTCACCCTGCTCCAGGGCCCGACCCTGCCCTGGGTCGCCAAGGCGCTGCGGATCGGCGAGGGCTCGATGGGCCAGGACCTCGACATCGAGTCCGCGCCGCTGGAGAAGCTGCACGGGCACCTGCTGTCGGTCGCGCTGGCGCCGGGCTCCAGGATGTCCGGCGTCGAGGTCGGCGAGCTGCGGCTGCCGACCGGCGCGGCGGTGACCCTGGTGGTGCGCGAGGGGAACAGCTTCGTGCCGGACAAGACCACGGTGCTGCGCGGCGGGGACGAACTGCTGGTGGTGACCACCGACGAGGTCGGCGAGGCGGCCGAGCGGCGGCTGCGGGCCGTGGACAAGGGCGGCAAGCTGGCCGACTGGCTGAACGGGCGCGGGGGCTGAAGGCCTCACCGGGTGTTCACCCGACGTCGGGGGACAAGTTCGGGCCCGTCCGGTAAGGTCGGGGTGAGCGCGCTTCTACGCGCGTAAATTCGCAATGGCTGATACACCAACCCCAGCATCTGCCTGATGCAGAGTTGGCGCGACCGCTCGGCGGCCGCGGCCCGGCCCCGGCCCTCCGCCGGACCGGCCCGGTATCTACCCCGGTCGACGCGCGAGAGGACGACTCTCGGCGCCGTCGGGGCCGTCCCATGCCCTGCCGCGCTACCAGGCAGCAGGAAGGACCGACCGTGACGGCCCGCCGAACGGTCGAGAGCGTCCAGGACGCCCGGAACACCACCCCCGAGGGAACCGCCGCGCCCGGCGAGGCGCCCGCCCGCGTGGGCTACGGGGCGCTGCTGCGCACGCCCGGCGCCTGGACCTTCCTGGCCCCCGCGTTCATCGCGCGGCTGCCCTACGCGATGCTCGGCATGGGCATCCTGCTCCTCGTCAAGGACACCCACGGCTCCTACGGCACCGCCAGCACCGTCGCGGCGGTGGCCGCCGTCGCCCAGGCGCTGATCGGCCCGCAGACCGGGCGGCTCGCCGACCGGTTCGGACAGGCCCCGGTGCTCGTCCCGACCGTGGTGGTGCACGCGGTCTCGGTCGGCACGCTGATCGCGCTCGCGCTCGGGCAGGCGCCGACCTGGAGCCTGTTCCTGGCCGCCGCCCCCGCCGGGGCGAGCGTCCCGCAGATCGGCGCCATGGTCCGGGCCCGCTGGATCGCCACCTTCGCCGCCGAGGGCGCGTCCGCCGCCTCCGCCGCCAGGACGAGCACCGCCTTCGCCTTCGAGTCCGTGACGGACGAGTTCACCTTCGTGATCGGCCCGATCCTGGCCGCCGCCGTCGCCACCTCGGTCAGCCCCTCGGCCGGGCTGGCCGCCGAGGCCGCGCTGACCCTGGTCGGCGGCCTGGCCTTCGCCGCCCAGCGGCGCACCGCGCCCGCCCGGGTGGTGCGCGAGCCCGGCGTCCGGCAGGCCTCCGCGCTCGCCTCGCCCGGCGTCCGGCTGCTGGCCGCCGCCTTCCTCGGCGTGGGCGCCGTCTTCGGCGGGCTGCAGGTCTCGGTGAACGCCTTCGCCGACTCGGTCGGACGGCACGGCGCGGCCGGCACCGTGTACGGCGTCTTCGCCGGCGGCTCGATGGTCGCGGGCGTGCTGTACGGCATGATCGCCTGGCGGCGCCCGGTCCAGCAGCGGATGATCATCAGCTACGGTCTGCTGGTGCTGGGCTGCTCGACCCTGTGGGCGATGCCCGGTCTGGTCTCGCTCTCGGTCGCCGGGCTGGTCTGCGGCCTGGCCATCGCGCCGACCCTGATCAGCGGCTACACCCTGGTCGAGACGCTGGTCGAGGACGGCGCCAAGACCGAGGCCTTCACCTGGCTGACCGGCGCCATCGGCCTGGGCCTGGCGACCGGGGCGACGGCGGCCGGGCGGCTGATCGACGCGCACGGGCCCTCGGTCGGGTTCCTGGTTCCGGTGGCCGGGGCCGGGCTGGGCCTGGTCACGCTGGTGGCGCTCCGGGGGCTGCTGGTCCCGCGCGGCGCGCGCCCGGCGGTGGTCGCGGGCGCCGCGGAGCGGGGTGCGCCGGCCCGGCTGGCGGGCGCGGCCGAGGGCTGAGCGCGGTGGCCGGATCGGATCCCGTGCCGGACTCATCTCACATTCGAGTCGCTGGACTGATCCACCGGAATGCCGCATCATTGACCATCGTTAGCACTCATCAGGCGAGAGTGCCAGGAGGAAGACAAGTGCCCACGTACCAGTACCAGTGCACCGAGTGCGGCAACGGCCTGGAGGCGGTGCAGAAGTTCACCGACGAGCCGCTGACCACGTGCCCCGACTGCCAGGGACGGCTCCGCAAGATCTTCTCGGCGGTGGGCGTGGTCTTCAAGGGCTCCGGTTTCTACCGGACCGACAGCCGCTCCTCCTCCAGCAGCTCGGTGGGCTCGGGTTCGTCCTCGTCGGCGTCCTCGTCGACGTCGACCTCCTCGTCGTCGTCCTCGTCGAGCTCGTCGACCCCCGCCGCGAGTTCCGCCCCGGCGGCCGGCTGACCTTCGGCCGGGCACCGGCACAGGTTTCCGAACGGCCCGTCGTTCCCGCTTCCGAGCGGGCGCGGCGGGCCTTTCGTGGTTTCCGGGGGCCTTCGGCTCACTCGTCCGAGTGACGCTTTTATCCACAGCCCCCGAGTTGTCCACAGGCCGGGAAAAGCCGCTTCCGGCAGCCGCGCGGACGGCCCAGAGTGTCGGTCACCGGAACCCGAAGCCAACCCCGGAGGTACCCGTGCGCACCGGATCGCCCGTCCTCTCCCCCCGTCCGCTGCCGATCCCGCCGCTGCCCGCGCCGAGCGTCCCGCCCCGGCAGCCCGTGCCGTTGTTCCCGCCGATCGGCGGCCGGGCGGGCCCGCGCTGCCGGCTCCGGCAGGCGCTGCGCTACCGCGCCCCGGTCCCCGCCGTACTGCTGCTCGCGGCGGCGGCCGTGCTCACCCTCGGGCCGTCCTGGACGGGCCCGCCCGCGCCGGGGGCGGCGCCGCCGGTGAGCCGAACGGGTTGTTCGTCGGAGGGGGGAGAAAATCACCCGTGACCGGCGTGGGGCTTCGTCGTTCACGCGGCATGAAAGGCTTCAAGGAATTCCTGCTGCGCGGAAACGTCGTCGAGCTGGCGGTCGCCGTGGTCATCGGCGCGGCCTTCACCAACATCGTCAACGCCTTCGTCAAGGGCGTGATCAACCCGATCGTCGGCGCGTTCGGAGCCAAGGACCTGGCGTCCTACCGCTCCTGCCTCAAGGGGCCCTGCGAGGTGTCGCCCACCGGCGAGGTCACGTCCGGCATTCCCATCCTCTGGGGCGGCGTGCTGAGCGCGGCCCTCCAGTTCCTGATCACCGCGGCCGTCGTCTACTTCTGCCTGATCCTGCCGATGACCAAGTTCACCGCCCGGCGCAAGACCCTGGCCGAGGTCCAGGCGGAGGCCGAGGCCAAGGAGGTGCTGCTGCTCACCGAGATCCGCGACGCCCTGGTCGCCCGGGCCCGCTGAAGCCCGGCCGGGCCCGGCCGTCAGTCCCCGTGGTGCGGCGGGCGCTGGCTCAGGTACCAGTCCAGCCCCCGGCCACCGCTCCCCGCCGCCCCGGGGCGGTCACCCCAGCCCACGTCGGTGTCGTCCCGGGACTGCCGCTCCAGCGGGTCGCCGAAGACCAGCCGGGCCTTCGCCGCCTTCCGCGTCCTGTCCGCCGCCGGCTCCTCGACCGTCTCTTCGGCCGTCTTCTCGTCCGCCACCTTCTCCTCCACCGCTCTCAACCTCTCCCCGCCGCCGTTTCCCGCCCGCTGCCCACCAGCCTAGAAGGCCGCCCGGCACGACGGGGGGGG
>NZ_BAAAKJ010000299.1:26230-30764 GCF_039527695.1 Kitasatospora putterlickiae | reverse complement strand
CGCCCCCCCCCCCACCGTCAACCCCGGTCCCGCGTCACGCGGCCTCGAAGCCCGCGTGGTCGGCGATCTTCTTCAGCTCGGCCAGCGCGTGCTTCTCGATCTGGCGGATCCGCTCGCGGGTCAGCCCGTGCTGCTTGCCCACCTCGGTCAGGGTGCGCTCCCGGCCGTCCTCCATGCCGTACCGCGAGCGGATGATCGAGGCCGTGCGGTCGTCCAGCCGTCCGATCAGCCCGTCCAGCTCCTCGCGGCGCAGCATGACCATCACGGCGTCCTCCGGGGAGGTCGCCCCGGTGTCCTCGACCAGGTCGCCGAACTGGGTCTCGCCCTCGTCGTCGACCGACATGTTCAGGCTGACCGGGTCGCGCGCCCAGTCCAGCACGTCCTTGATCCGGGCCTCGGTGGTGTCCAGCTCGGCCGCGATCTCGGCGGGCTCGGCCTCCCGGCCCAGCTCCTTCGACTTCTCCCGCTGCACCCGGCGGATCCGGCCGAGCTCCTCGACCAGGTGCACGGGAAGCCGGATGGTGCGCGACTGGTCGGCGATCGAGCGGGTGATCGCCTGGCGGATCCACCACGTCGCGTAGGTGGAGAACTTGAAGCCCTTGGCGTAGTCGAACTTCTCCACCGCGCGGACCAGGCCGGCGTTGCCCTCCTGGATGAGGTCGAGCAGCGGCAGGCCGCTGCGCGGGTAACGCCGGGCGACGGCGACCACGAGGCGGAGGTTGGAGCGGATGAAGACGTCCTTGGCGCGCTCGGCGTCCTCGGCTATCGCCTCCAGCTCCTCACGCCGCACGCCCTCGGGAAGCCCGTCCTCGTCCAGCAGGTGCCGGGCGTACACGCCGGCCTCGATCCGCAGCGAGAGCTCGACCTCCTCGGCGGCATCGAGCAGGGGTGTCCTGGCGATCTCGTCGAGGTACATGCCGACCAGGTCACGGTCGGCCTCAAGGTTGGTCGGGCGGGCCGCGCGAGTCCGGTCGGCCCTATCGCGAACGACGGCACGGGTGGCCATGCTTGCTCCCTTTGCTGGTGTTGCCGCGGTCTGGCTGCCTGCCCGGAGAGGGCAAGAAGTGCGGGCCCCGCTGGGCTCACACGTAACGATCCAACGAACAGATTCCGGACAACATTCCCAAGTCACTCAGATTCTTCCGGCGATGCAGTATCCTGCCCGATCCCGCCCGCGATTCAGACGCTGCGTGACCAAGCGGGAACCGGATGTGATTCCGGCGCACCCCCGCGCGCGCCTTCACTCCGCACAACCCCGCGCGCCGTGAGCGCGTTCCCGCACAGGGCCCGCTCACACCCCGCCACTCGCAGGTCCTCCGCACAAAAGATGCCAAATCGCTATCGGCGCGGCGCTCGATCACCCCGGACGGCTGGGAAGGTGTCAGCCATGCACCTGACCAACAGCTCGCCCTCCATCACCCCGCGTGATCGCCACCTGCTCCGGCACGCGGCTCTCGCGGTCTGCTGCGCCGTGCTGTTCGCCGTCCTGGCGGCCCTGGTGCAGACCGGCTGGGGTCCGCTCTCCCGGCTCGACCGCGAACCGATCGACCGGCTGCACCGCTTCGCGGTCGACCACACCGCGTGGACCGCCTCGGTGCAGCTGTTCTCCGACATCGGCGGGACGGTCACCATGCGTTCCGTGCTCGGCGCGGCCGCCCTCTGGCTCTGGCTGATCGGCGCCCGGACGCTCGGCTGCTGGGTCGCGGCCCAGACCCTGATCGGCTGGGGCGGCCAGTGGGTCCTGAAGCTCTCCTTCGGCCGCCAGCGCCCCACCTTCTCCGACCCCGTCGCGCACGCCGGCGGCCCGGCCCTCCCCTCCGGCCACGCGATGGCCTCCGCGATCACCTGCGCCGTCCTGGTCGGCCTGCTCTGGCCCCTGGCCGGCCGGGCCGGGCGGATCGCCGCCTCCGCGGTCGCGGCGACGGCCGTCCTGGGGATCGGCGCCTCCCGGGTCTTCCTGGGCGTCCACTGGCCCAGCGACGTGGTGGCCGGCTGGCTCGCCGCCGGCATGGTCCTCGGCAGCGTCACCGTCATCGTCGAACTCGCCCGCCCCGGCGCGCTCGCCCGCGACCTCCGCCGGGTGAGCCGGCGCACCCGCCCCCGCGTCCAACGGGTCCTGGCCTCCCCGCCGCGCCCGCCCCGGGACCCCGCCGCCCGCACCCCGAACCCCGCCGCCGACCACCCCGACGGCCTGCTGCGCTGACACCCCTTCACCGCGCATCGCCCCTCGCCACCCCGCGAAAAACGCCGCGGGCCCCCTCGACCACGACCGAGGGGGCCCGCATCCACGTCATCCACGATGACGGCGCTGTGCCCCAGGCAGGATTCGAACCTGCGACACCGGCTTTAGGAGAGCCGTGCTCTATCCCCTGAGCTACTGAGGCGGGGCTTGTCTGAAACCTCGCGCGGAACCCGCTGGGCGGGTCGGGTGCGTGGACCTCGGACAAGGCGGTGAGCGTCGTGTCGGCGGGGCCTCGCGCACACCCCGGTGGGGGTGGTGCGGCGCCCGCCCGGACGCTCGATCCACAGAGTACCGGATCGGGGGTCTGGCGGGCGTGGTGGTTGTGGGACTGGCCGGCCGGGGTTGCCGAGGTGGGCGGGCCGGGGCTCGCCGCCGGCGGTGTGGAGGGCGCGGCCAGTGGAGCGGGAGGCGTCGCGTAGGGCGGCCCCCGCCGATCCCGGGGTCCTGGCCGGAACCGGCGACGCCACCGTCACGACTGGGCGGGGCGGCTCCTCGAACGCGTCCGCGCCGAACCCGCCGCGTACCGGCGCGGCCTGACCCACTGAAACACGTTCCCGTCGGAGCACCGGGAGCGAGCGCGTTCAGGCGGTGTGGTGCAGGTCCTTGGCGTAGTACTCGATGGCGCGGCGGTAGCGTCGCACGTCCGGGTCCTCGCTGGTGGTGGCGAGCAGGTCGAGCAGCAGGCTCATCGCGCCGTGGTGGTCGCCGACGTTGAACAGGGCCATGCCGAGGAAGGTGCGCAGCGCGCCGTCGTTCGGGTGGCGCTGGACGCCGGCGCGCAGCGTGTCGACAGCTTCGGGGTAGCGGCCCAGGACGCGGTAGGTGCTGCCGAGGCCGAGGAGGGCGCCGCGGTGGTCCTCCTCGGACAGGCCGGTGGTGGTGAGGCTGCGTTCGTAGAAGGCGACGGCCTCGGCTTCCAGGCCCATCCGGTCGTGGACGGACGCCGTGATGTAGGCGATCTCGGCGTCGTCCGGGAAGCGCGCGGACAGTTCCAGCAGGCGTGTCCGGGCTTCCTCGAAGCGCTCCTCGCCGCGCAGCCGGGCGACTTCGGACAGGTCGGCTTCCTTGGACTGTGTGCTCATGCGCACATCGTCGCAGAGCCCGGGGCGGCTTCTCCCCAGGCGGGAAGCCGGGGGGAACGAAAGGGGAAGCGGCGCTTCGATACTCGGCGCAATTGCCGTGACCGGGAGGAGCGGGCCCATGACAGAGGCGTTGGGCGGGGAGCGGGTGCTGGTGGTGGAGCCGTCGCCGGGGCTGCTGCGCCGGGCGGCGCGGGCCGGGTTCCTCGCGTGGCCGCTGGCCGACACGGGCGACGCCGCGGCCCTGCGGGCCGCGGTGGCGGGCGCGGTGCGCGAGCACGGGATCGCGCACGTGCTGAACCTGGCGGGGGTGCGGGCGGCGGGGGCGGTGTTCGCGGGGGCCGAGGACGCGGGGGTCGCGGCCCACGCGGCGCACACGGTGGAGGCGCTCACCGACCGGGGGGCGCTGCGGGTGCTGCTGGGCCGTCATCCGCGTCTGCGGGTGCGGGCCAGGCGGGTGTGGGGCGCCGACGGGGTCCAGGAGGCGGTGGGCGGCTTCGGCGGGCAGGCGGTGGTCGTCAGGTCCGCCCTGGCGGGCGGGCGCCGGCGGGCCGTGCTGCTGCGCGGGGAGCGGGAAGTGCGCCGGTGGCGGCTCGGGCAGGCAGGGAGCGGGGAGCGGGAGCCGTTCGTCGTCGAGGAGTACCTGCCGGGTCCGCAGTACGCGGTGGAGACGCTCAGCGTGGACGGGATGCACCAGGTCCTGGGCATCATCGCGCTCGACACGACGGGCCCGCCGCGCTTCGTGACGACCACGCACCTGTACCCCGCGCCCCTGGCGGGCCGTGACGAGGCGACGGTCCGCTCCGCGGTGTGCGCGGTGCTGGACCTCGCGGGGGTCGAGAACGGGGCGGTGCGCACGACGGTGGTGCACAGTCCCGGCGGGACGCCGCGCGTGCTGGCCTCCAGGCAGGGGCTCGACCGCGCGGACCACGCGGCGCGTCTGGTGCGCCTGGCCGTCGGCGCCGACTTGGAGGAGGCGGCGCTGCGGGCCCTGCGGGGCGAGGTGCCGGCGCCGGTCCCCGCCGGGCGCAGCGCGGCGGTCGGTGTCCTGTGCGGTGCGGACGGCGTGCGGTGCGGTGCGGACGGCGGTCGGTGCGGGCACGCCCCGGTGGCGGTGGTGGGTGCGGGCCCGAGTCAGGTGCTGGGGCTGCTGGCGGCCGCCCGGGCGCGGCTGGCGGGGGTGGGCCGGGGTGTGACCTGAGGGCCCGCCCCG
>NZ_BAAAKJ010000299.1:23206-26202 GCF_039527695.1 Kitasatospora putterlickiae | reverse complement strand
GTACGGGCGCGGGGCGGAGGTCGGGCGTGAGGAGGACGCACAGTCGGGCAGAACAGCGCGCGCCTGGACGCGCAGGACGGACGACACGTGGACATTCGCCAGCTCACCACCTTCCACCGCGCTGCCACGCTGCTGAGCTTCAGCGCGGCGGCGGCCGAACTCAACTACGCGCAGTCGACGGTGACAGGGCAGATCAGATCGTTGGAGAACGCGGTGGGGGTGGCCCTGTTCGAGCGGCTCGCCGGCCGGAAGGTGCGGCTCACCCTGGCCGGTGAACGGCTGCTGCCCTTCGCCGAACGCCTGCTGTCCCTGGCGGACGAGGCGCTCGCCGCCGCGGTCGGCCCGAGAGAGCCGTCGGGGCGTCTGGCCATCGGGGTGATGGACTCGCTGGCCGCCTACCGGCTGCCGCCGCTCTTCGAGTACTTCCGCCACCGCTACCCGCGTCTGCAGTTGGCCCCGCAGGTCGGCACCGGCTCGCAGGTGCTGCACGCCCTCAGGGAGGGCAGCGTGGACCTCGGCCTGGTCACCTGCGAGCAGGTGCGCCACGAGGGGCTGGAGAGCGAGGTGCTGGGGCAGGAGCCGCTGGTGGCGGTGGTCAGTCCCGGTCACGACATGGCGCGCCGGCACCGGGTCACCGGGGCGGACCTGCGGGACGTGCCGGTCCTCGCCCCGGAGTCGGGCGGCGGCCGCTGGCGCGACGCCGGCGCGGCGGTGCCGGGCGGGGCGGGCGGGGCGGTGTCGGTGCTGGAGTCCGGGACGGTGGAGGAGACCAAGCGGTGGGCGGCGGCGGGGCTCGTCGTCGGCCTGGTGCCGCGGGTGTCGGTGGAGGAGGACCTCGCGGCGGGCAGGCTGGCGGCGCTGGCCTGGCGTCCGCCCGTGGAGGTCCACACCCAGCTCGTGCGGCGCCCGCGCACCCCGCTGACGCGCGAGATGCGCCTGTTCATCGAACGGGTGGGCGCCTACCTGGTCCAGGAACAGGACCTGGCCACGGCCTGACCGGCGAATTCGCCGCCGGACGCCCGGAGCCATCGGAATGTCCGATTGCCAGGCTTCGGGACAGCGAATGAGCAGTTCGTTGACCACCCGGTGCGCCGGCTGCTGGAATTCATTCAACAGCGCGGGCCGCCGAAAAGGGCGGGGAAAACCGCGGCCGCAACGGGAAAGAAGGAGTCGACCATGAACAGCAACGCGATCACGACCACCGAGGCCCGCCAGATGCTGGACGGCCTGTACGCCGGCGGCGCCGAGTTCGACGCCGACTGGAGCGCGGTGGGCGACGAGACCCTGGCGAAGCTGCGCGAGGCCGCGGCCTCCGGCGACGAGGCGCTGCAGACCCTCCTCACGAACCTGGCGTTCACCAAGTTCGTGGGCACCGACCAGGCCACCCGCCTGTCCGCCTCGCTGGGCGGCATCAAGCAGGCCGCCGTCATGGAGGTCTTCGACGAGCTGCCCACCACCTCCCTGGAGGACCTGCGCGCCGCCGCCGAGGCCGCCGGCTACGAGGTCGAGGTCCTCGGCTGACGGCAGCCGCGCGACACGGCACGGCTCGGCCCCGGGGTGCCGTACGGCGCCCCGGGCCGGCCCGGCCCCCTCCGCCCGGCCGCCACCCGGCACGGGAAAGAAAAAGGGAAAGCAAGAGGGAAGAAAGAGGACTGTTGTGAACGAGTCGTTCTCCATCGACGGACTGGGCTGGCGAAAGAACTGGCGGATCGAGAACGGGAACGACTCCTATGTCGTCCCCTTTCCGACCCTGCGGCCGGTCACGCTGGTTTTCCACGGCGAAACGGAATTCAGCTACGGGCATTACGGGATCCACCTCGGGCAGGCCGACGTCCTGACCTTCCTCGGCCCGAGCAGCGGCACCATCACCGGGTACTTCATCGACTGCCGCGAGGGGTCGCCCACCGCCGGCGTGCGCGAGCGGCACACCTGGTCGCCCGGCTCCGAGCGGGCGCTGTACATCCCGCCGGGCGTGGCGCACACCTTCGACGGCCTGGAGTTCATCAACACCGTCAACTCCTACGAACTGTTCCTGCCCGACCCCGAGCAGTGGGTGCGCGGCACCCTCGACTGGCAGCCGGACGCGGACATCATCAACCTGCCGCTGAACGTCACCGACGAGGAGCTCCCGCTCTACCGGCCCAACGCGCACCCCGCGAGCGAGCTGTGGTACGACCTGGTCGCCGCCCAGCAGCGGGACGTCATCCCCAAGGTGTCCTACGAGTACCCCATCACCCGCGACGTGCGCCTGGCGGACGGCACCGTGCACCGCATCGAGCTGCGCAAGACGCTGCCGAGGAACGAGAAGAAGAACTGGGAGTCCCTGGACAGCGTCTTCGGCCTCGGCTGGGTGCGCCACCCGGTCATCTCCAGCGGCCCCGAGTCCGGCTTCTCCGCGCTGCTCGACCGCCACCCGCTGTACTTCATCGACCACGGCGAGACCTCCTACACCCACGACGCGTACGGCATCCACCTCGGGCAGGAGGACCGGCTGACCTTCGTCGGCCCCCGCGACCAGGAGGTGACCCTGCACCTCATCGACACCCGGGTCGACTCCCCCACCTACGGCGCCGACGTCACCCACACCTTCTTCCCCGACCCGGAGCGCTACCTGGTGATCCCGCCGGGCGTGGGCCACGCCTTCGAGCACCTGGAGAACGTCTACACCCTGAACCGCCCGCGCACCCTGCTGCCCGCCGACGGCAGCCCGTACCTGCCCGGCAACGACGTCACCGACTGGCCGCTGGCCCGTCGCCCGCTGCCGGCGCTGCGCGCCAACACCGTGCCCGCCGGCCCGGAGTACTACGAGGCCCGCGTCGCCGACCAGCGGCAGCTGCGCGCCATGCCCGTCACCCACGCCACCCCCGCCGTGATGATGATCAACCGCGAGGACGGCTCGCAGATCCGGGTCGCGCTGCGCCGCAAGGTCCCCGCCGCCACCTGACGGCACCCCAAGGCCCCCCGGCGGGCGTGAGCGCGGGACGCGTCCCGCGCTC
>NZ_BAAAKJ010000299.1:17698-23201 GCF_039527695.1 Kitasatospora putterlickiae | reverse complement strand
GCGGGCGCGCGACCCCCGCACCCACCCGGCCCTCCCAGGAGTGAGGAACACCCAGATGTCGGCCCTGTCCAGGTCCACGGCCCCGCTGCGGCACAGAAACTACCGCCTGCTGTTCCTCTCGTTCGTCGTCAGCATGCTGGGCGACGGCGTCTGGCTGGTCGCCCTGCCGTGGGTGGCAATGGAACTGGGCGGCACCAGTTCCGACCTGTCGATGGTCGTGGGCGCCGAGGCGGCGGGCCTGATCTCCTGCGTCCTGGTCGGCGGCGCGCTCGCCGACCGCTTCCCCCGCAAGGCGGTGATCGGCTGGTCCTTCGCCGCCGCCTGCGGCACGCTCGGTGTGCTCGGCGCCGTCCACGCGGCCGGACGGGTGGAGGTCTGGCACCTCGTCACGGCGGCGTTCGTCCTGGGCGCCGCCGCCGCGATCAGCGGGCCGGCCGCCGACGCCGCGACCCCCGACCTCGTCCCGGAGAAGGACCTCCACGCGGCCAACGCCCTGGAGTCCATCGTCCGCTCCCTGGCCGTGCGCATGATCGGCCCCGCGATCGGCGGCCTGCTCATCTCGCTGTTCGACGCCCTCAGCATCATCCTCGTCAACGCGGCCAGCTTCGGTGTCGCGCTGGCGTGCGTCGCCGCGATCCGCACGGACACCGGCCGGCCCGCCCGGCCCGGCGAGGCCCCGGCGCCTGAACAGAAGCAGGGGCAGGAGCAGGGACAGGGACAGGGGCAGGAGCAGGACGGCGCCCCGGTCCGCTACCGGCAGGCACTGCGCTACCTGGGCGGGGAGCGCTGGCTGTGGGTGCTGATCGTCTGGTCCGGCCTGGTGCTGCTGCTCCAGTCGGGCCCGCGTCAGGTCCTGATGCCGTTCCTGATCCACAACGACATGGGCGGCGACGCCCGCGACTACGGGCTGCTCATCGCCGTCACCGGCGTCGCCGCCGTCGTGGCGTCCTTCCTCGTCGGCTCCCGCACTCCGCCGCGGGACTACCCCCGCTGGATGCTGCTGGCCTGGACGGCGGGCGCCGCCCCGCTGGCGCTGATGGTCTTCCTGCCGTCCTTCTGGCTGCTGCTGCCCCTGGGCGCCGTCTACGGGTTCTGCTCCACAGTCGGCAACGTGTACTGGTCCACCCTCGTGCAGTCCTCGGTCCCCAGTGCGGTCAGGGGGCGGGTCATCAGCATCGACTGGCTCGGGTCGCTGGCACTGGTCCCGCTGTCGGCGCTGCTCGCGGGCGTCAGCGCGGGACGGGCCTTCACCGTGTGGCTGTTCGTCCTGGGCGGCGTGGTGCCGGTCCTGCTCACCCTCGCCACCCTGCGCTGGGTCGTCCTGCCGACATCCGCCCACGGCGGCGGCGCGGACACCGAGGACACGGACACGGGGGGCGCCGACACCGGCGGCACGGGCCTCGACGGCGCGGGCACCGTCGCGGCGCCCGCGCACCTCCCCGCCGAGGTGGCCGAGCCCGCCCCCGCCGCGCTGTCCTGACGTGCCGCCTCCGCCCGCCCCCTCCCCCGAGGGGGCGGGCGGGGGCAGCGGGGAAGGGATGAGGAGCGATTCGGGAACGCCGCGCCCCAGCATCGAAGCTGCCGGAACAACCCGGCCGGAGCGAGCACAAAGGGGTGGGACATGCGCAGCAGGGCATTCGTGGTGGCGGGGCTCGTCGTCCTGACGATCACGTTCGCCGGCGGCAGGTCCGCCCCGGCGGTGCCGGCTCCCGCGGAGCGCACCACCGTGGTGGTGGCGGGTGACGAGGGGCCCTCGGCGCCGAAGCCCGTGCACCAGGGCGCGGGCGCGGGGCGTGCGGTCTGAGCGGGCCGGGAGACGCCGGCCCGCTGTCAGCAGTACCGCGTGGCGGGCATGCCGATCTCCTCGAACAACCGCCGGGCGCGGTGCAGGTGTTCGGCGGCCGCCGCGCTCTCGCCCAGGTCGGCGCAGGCGCGGGCCAGGCCGGCCAGGGCGCCCGCCGATTCGACGCGGTAGCCCAGCGCCTCGGAGTGCTCCAGGGCACTGGTGTGCAGGTGCCGTGCCCGGGACGCGTCGCCGTTCCCTCGGTGGACCCGGCCGGCGATGTTCTCCACCTCGGCCAGCCGCAGCCGCGCGCCGCAGCGGGCGACCAGGTCGAGGGCGTGCTCGGCGAAGGCCAGGACGCCGGTGCGTTCGCCCAGCAACTGGCGGGTCTCGGCGGTGTGGGCGAGGGCCAGGGCGTGGTTCTCCGGGCGGCGGGTCTCGTCGCCCAGGGCGAGGGCCTGTTCGAGGCTTTCCAGGGCGCCGGCGGGGTCGTCGCCGCACAACCGGGTCACGGCCAGTTCGACCAGGGCGATCTTCTCGTTGTCGCGGGCGCCAATGTGCCGGTTGAGGCGCACCGCGTGGCGGGCGGCGTCGGCGGCTTCGGGGAGACGTTCCAGCCAGCGGTAGACGGAGCTGAGGTTGGTCCAGCTCTCGCCCTCGCCGACCTCGTCACCGGTCTCGCGGCGCAGGACGACGGCCTGTTCGAGGTAGGACAGGGCGGTGGGGAGGTTGCCGAGGGCGCTGTGCAGCAGGCCCAGGCGGCCCACGCTGATGGCTTCCTGCTGGCGGTCGCCCGAGCGGCGGGAGATGTCGAGGGCCTCGACGGCGGAGGCGATGCCGTCGGTGAAGTGGCCGCAGCGCCAGCGGGCGACGGCGAGGTTGTTCAGGCTCAGGCTCAGCAGGTGCGGGACGGCCAGGCGCCGGGCGGCGCGCACGGCGACGAAGCCCTGTTCGACCTGTTCCTCGACGCGGCTGCGTGTGTAGAAGTAGAAGGCGAGGTTGCGGGACAGGCGCAGGGTCTGGCGCGGGTCGGCGCTGTCGCCCTCCTGGTCGAGGCAGTAGCGGATCGCGTGGTGCTCGCGGTCGAACCAGGCGAGGGCGTCCTCGGGGGCTTTCCAGGGGGGCAGTTGCGCGGCCGGCGGGTCGGCGACCTCCTCGAAGCGCAGGCGGTCGGGGAACAGGGTCACGCAGGCGGCCTCGGTGGCGCTCAGGTAGTAGGACAGCAGCCGCCGGGCGGCGGTCGGGCCGTCCGCTTCGCCGTCGTCGCCGTCCGCCGTGCTCAGGGAGCGCGAGAAGTCGCGGACCAGGTCGTGGATGCTGTAGAGGTCCTGGGTGTGCTGGACCAGCAGGTGGGCGTCGAGGAGGTGTTCCAGGACGGCTTCGGCCTCGCGGGCGGGGACGGCGGCCAGGGCGGCGGTGGACCAGATGTCGATCTCCGCGGCGGGGTGGCGGCCCAGGAGGCGGAAGACGGTGCGTTGTCGGGCGTCCAGGGCCTGGTAGGACAGTTCGAGGGTGGCGGTGACGCTGCGCTGTCCGGCGCTGAGTTCGTCGAGGCGGCGGGTTTCCTGGCTGAGGCGTTCCACGAGGTGGTGCACCGACCAGCGGGGGCGGTTGCGCAGGCGGGAGGCGGTGATGCGCAGGGCCAGCGGCAGTTGTCCGCACAGTTCGCCGAGCCGGTCGACGGCTTCGGGTTCGGCTCCCGCGCGTTCGGCGCCGAGGGTGCGGGTGAGCAGCGCCCTGCTGTCCTCGGGGGCGAGCATGCCGAGGGAGAACCATTCGGCGCTGTCCAGGTCCATGAGCCTGGCGCGGCTGGTGACCAGGACCAGGCAGCCGGGCGAGGCGGGGAGCAGGGGCAGGACCTGGGCGCTGTCGGCCGCGTTGTCGAGCAGCAGCAGGACGCGCCGGCCGGCCAGGGCGGCCCGCCAGGCGCGGGAGCGTTCTTCCGGCCGGTTGGGGAGGTGGTCCTCGGCGGGGGTGACGGTGCGCAGCAGGCTCTCCAGGGCGGCGGCGGGCTGCAGGGGTTCCTCGCCGGGGGTGAAGCCGCGCAGGTCGATGTGGAGTTGGGCGTCGGGGTAGTGGGGGGCGAGGCGGTGGGCGACGTGGACGGCGAGGGTGGTCTTGCCGATGCCTCCCATGCCGTCGAGGGCGATGACGCGGGTGCTGTCGTCGCCGTCGGGGCGGGCGCGCTCCAGGAGTTGGCGTACTTCGCTGTCGCGGCCGGTGAAGTCGGGCAGGTCGTAGGGCAGGGTGCGGATCTCGCGGGTGCGGTGGGCGCGGTGGGTGGCGGTGTCGGGCGTCGGCGGGGCGGCGGGGGCGGAAGCGGGGGCGGGCGGTGGTGCGTCCAGGCCGGGGTCGGCGCGCAGGATCCGTTCGTGGAGGGTGGTGAGGGGAGCGCCGGGGTCGGTGCCGAGTTCCTCGGCCAGCAGGACGCGGACGGTTCCGTACTCCTCCAGGGCCTCGGCCGCGCGGCCGGCCCGGTAGAGGGCGAGCATCAGGTGTCCGCGCAGGGTTTCGCGGAAGGGGTGGTCGGCGATCAGGGCCCTGAGGTCGCCGACGAGTTCGCCCGCCTCGCCGCGGGCCAGGCGCAGGTCGAAGTACTGGTCGGCTGCGGCCAGGCGCCGTTCGTTCCAGGCGGTGGCCGCGGCGTCGATCACCGGGCTGCCGCGGCCGGCCATGACCGGTCCGCGCCACAGGGCGAGTGCGCCGGACAGGGCGGTGACGGCGTCCTGGGCGCGTTCTTCGGCGAGGGCCTGACGGGCGGTGCGCAGGGCGTCGGTGAACCGGGTGAGGTCCAGGGCGAAGCCGGTGGTGTCGGTGCGGTAGCCGGGGCCGTCGGTGACGATGACCGCGGCGCCGCCCGGCAGGCGCCGGCGCAGGTCCGAGACCGCTTTGCGGACCTGGTGTTCGGCGCTGGAGGGCGGCAGTTCGCCCCAGGCCGCCTCGACGAGGCGGGCCACCGGGACGACCCGGCCGTTCTCCAGCAGGAGCGTCACGAGGACGCGTTCTTGGACCGGTCCGCCCAGTGGCAGCCGCTGTTCGCCGTCCCAGGCCTCCACCGTGCCCAGGACGAGGAAGTGAAGCGTCCGCTGTGCCCCCACCCGTTTCCCCCTATCCCCGTTCAGGCGCCGGGTACCGGCCTGGTCCGCCGTGTCACGATAGGCGGTCGGCCTGTGCGGGCCCGCGGGTTCCAGTCTGCGGTCGCCTGCGGACGAGGGAAAGGGCGGCGCTCGCGCGGGCCTGCCCCGACGGCCGGGCGGCCGGGCGGGACGGGCTCGGCGGGCGGGCCGGCCGACGGTGGGTCAGGTGGGACGGGGGTGATCCGCTCGACCTGACCGGGCGCGGCTAGCCTGGGGGGACGGACCCCTCGGACCGGCGGGCCCGGTGCCCCCGGCGGGGGGAGAGAACGGGGGCGGCAGATGGCGTCGGGTGACCGGTGGGACCAGGGCCCCGTCCGCCTCGCGCGGAAGGCGTCCGGACCGGTCGTGTGGCTCGCGCCGGCACTGGTGATGCTGGCGGTGGGCGCGTACCGGCTGGGGACGCCCGCGCTGTGGCGGGACGAGGTGGCGAGCTGGGCCTCGGCCACCCGGCCGATCGGCGACCTGCTGCGGATGCTGGGGCACGTCGACGCCAGCAACGGCGCCTACTACGTCCTGCTGCACGGCTGGACCGCGCTGTTCGGCGACTCGGAGATCGCGCTGCGGCTGCCCTCCGTGCTGGCGA
>NZ_BAAAKJ010000299.1:13315-17674 GCF_039527695.1 Kitasatospora putterlickiae | reverse complement strand
TGACCGCCGAGCGGCTGTTCGGCGGCCGGGTCGCGGGCGTCTGCGCCGGACTGCTGTTCGCGATGGTGCCGCTGGTCTCCCGGTACGCCCAGGAGGCCCGCTCCTACGCCCTGGTGACCTTCGCCGTCTCGGCGGCGACCTGGTTCCTGCTGCGCGCGATGGAGAAGCCGACGCCGCGCCGGTGGGTGCCGTACGGCCTGGCGATGGCGCTGGCCGGCGCGGCGCACCTGGTCTCGCTGAGCGCCCTGGCCGGCCAGGCCGCGCTGGTCGCGCCGTACCTGTGGCGGGCCACCGGTCCGGCGCGGTGGCGGCTGATCGGCCGGCTCGCGCTGGTGCTCGCCGCCCTGGGCGCGGCGGTGCTGCCGGTGGCGCTGCTGGGCCGGGAGCAGTCCGGACGGCAGCTGGGCTGGCTCGGCCGGCCCACCCTGGACCAGCTGCTGCACTTCGGCGAGCCGCTGTTCGGATCGGCCCGGGTGTTCGACGTCTTCCTGGTGCTCGCGGTGATGGCCCTGGCGCTGCCCGGGCGGCGCGGCCCGGCGCTGCGGCTGCTGCTGCTCGCGGTGCTGCCGGTGCTGGCGGTCTGGGCGTTCTCGTTCGGTCCGACCTCCTACTTCCTCGACCGGTACCTGCTGTTCACGGTGCCCGCCTGGGCGGCGCTGGCCGGCTGCGGGGTGGGCGCGGGCTACGCGGCGGTCACCGCGGCGGCCCGGCCCGGCCGGACCCGGCCGGAGGTGCGGGCGGCGGGCCTGCTGCTCGCGGTCGGCGTGGTGGCGGTGGCCGGGGTGACGGCCCTGCCGAAGCAGTCCCTGGTGCGCTACGCGGGCTCGCACGCGCAGTCGAAGGAGCCGTACCGGGAGGTGGCCCGGCTGATCGCGGCCGGCTACCGGCCGGGCGACGGGCTGGCCGTGCCGCTCGGCAACCAGGCCTGGTCGATGGTCGGCCCGGGCGTCTCCTACTACCTGCCGGCGCACGTGCGGCCGTACCCGCTGTTCGAGGCGACCGACGCGGTCCACGCCGAGGACCTCTTCCCGGTGCCGTGCCCCCGCCCCGCCGAGTGCACCGGCCAGGGCGACCGGGTCTGGCTGGTCGTGCTGGAGAACGCCCCCGACCCGCTGGCCGCGCTGCCCCCCGCCCAGGCGGACGCGCTGCGGAGCAGGTTCGGGACGCCCCGGCAGGTGACGCCGCTGGGCGGGATGACGCTCGCGCTGCTGGACGGGACCGGCGCCGGGCGCTGAGCCCCCTCCGCCCGGGCCGGTCCGGGTGCGCCGGACCGGAGGCCGGGCGACCATGGAGCCCGGCGACCACGGTCGGGAGGACGGCGGGTGAGCGAGCAGCCCAGCGACCAGGGCCGTCCGGACGGCCGGGAGAACCAGGACCCTCAGGACCCTCAGGACCACCACGACGACCGGGGTGGCCGGGACGAGCCGGACGACCGGGACGAACGGCGGACCACGCGGTGGCGGATCCGGTCGGCGGCCCTGGCCGGGTCCGCCCGGGGGCTGCCCGAGCAGGTCCCGCTGGTGGGCCGGGCGCTGCGCCAGCTGTTCCGGGTCAACCTGCTGGACTGCGCGACCCGGCTGGCCGCGCAGGCGTTCCTGAGCGCGCTGCCCGCGCTCTTCGTGGTGGCGGTCTTCACCCCCGCGGCGGTCCGCGACGGCGTGGTGCACTCGCTCCGCAAGGAGCTGGGCCTGGAGGGCCCGGCGTCCGAGTCCCTGCAGCAGATGCTGGGCTCCGGGCACGAGCAGGAGACCGGCTTCGGGGTGGTCGGCGCGCTGGTGACCCTGCTGTCGGCGACCGCGCTGAGCCGGGCGATGCAACGCGTCTGCGAGCGCTGCTGGGAGCTGCCCAAGGCGGGGACCAGGGTCGCCGCCTGGCGCTGGCTGGTCTGGCTGCTGGTCTGGCTGGTCTGCCTGGTGTTCCAGACCCCGGTCAAGGACGGTTTCGGGCTGGGCGCCTGGCTGGGCGTACCGCTGACCTTCCTGCTCGCGACGGCGTTGTGGTGGTGGACCCAGCACCTGCTGCTCGGCGCCCGGGTGCGCTGGCTGCCCCTGCTGCCCGGCGCGGTGCTCTGCGGGGTGGCGGTGGTGGGGATCGGGGTGGCTTCGCGGGTCTACCTGCCGGGCGCGATGACCCGCAGCATCGGCCAGTTCGGCCCGTTCGGCGTGGTGTTCACCGGCCTGTCCTGGCTGATCGTGGTGTTCGCCGGGCTGACGCTGGCGATCGCGCTGGGCCGGGTGGTGGCCGAGGAGGAGGCGGTCGCCCGGCTGCTGGGCTCGCGCACCGCGCCCGGGGCGCGGGGCGGCCCGCGGTTCTGAACGCGGCCCGCCCGGGGCGGCTCAGCGGCCGCGCCTCACAGCGCGCGGGTGAGCCGGGAGGCGATGGACGGCGGGGCCAGGTCCGACTGGAGCACGACCGGCACCTCCACCCGGGTGGCGCCCTCACCGGTGCGCAGCACGCCGACCTTGGTGCCGGCCGCCACCTGGTGGCCGACCTTCAGCGGGTCCAGCACCAGGGTGCCGGTGACGCCGGGGAAGCCCGCCACCGTGAGGTCCTGGGCCGCCACCACCGGGACGGTGCCGCCGAGGCCGTCCTCGACCCGGCCGACCACGTCGCCCTGCTTGGCCAGGGTCTGCCCGGTGAGCCCGTTCTGCGCGGCCTGGATCTGCTTGGCGCTGGCGTTCTGCACCGCCTTGAGGATGCTCGGCTCGGCGGTGGTCGCCGGCTGGCCCAGGGTGACGCCGAGGATCAGCCGCCGCACCCCGGCGATCTCCTTGTAGGCGGCCCACATCAGGCAGCCTCCGGCGGGGGTGCTGGAGCCGGTCTTGACGCCGATGATGCCGTTCTTCGGGGAGATCAGGGTGTTGGTGTTGGAGATCTTCTGGTTGTTGAAGGTGGTGTCCGGGGTGGAGACGATCTGCCGGAAGATCTCGTCCTGCATCACCTGCTCGGCCAGCTTCAGCTGGTCCTTGGCGGTGCTCTTGGTCTCCGCGTTGAAACCGGCCGGGTCGGTGTAGACGGTGTTGGCCATGCCGAGCCGGGCGGCGGTGTCGTTCATCTTCTTGACGAACGCCTCCTCCGATCCGGCGTCCCAGCGGGCCAGCAGCCGGGCGACGTTGTTGGCGGAGGGCAGCATCAGCAGCTCCAGCGCCTGGTACTGGCTGATCTGCTGGCCCTCGGTCAGGGTGACCCGGGACTCGTCGACGTTGCCGGACTCCTGGGCGGCCTGCTTGTCGACGGTGATCTTCGGACCGGCCTCGCCCTTCTTCAGCGGGTGCGCCTGGAGGATGAGGTAGGCGTTCATGACCTTGGTGACGCTGGCGATCGAGGCCGGCGTCTCCGGACCGGAGCTGCCCAGGCTGCCGATGCCGACCACCTCGGCGGCCGACTGGCCCTTGGCGGGCCAGGCCAGGTCGAGCGGGTCACCGGCGAAGCCGAAACCGCCGCCGGCGGTCATCCGCACCCTGGCGTCCGGCAGCGGGCGCAGCAGCTGGGCGGTGACCACGGCGCCGAGCACGACGGCGAGGAAGAGCGTCCAGATGGTGATCCGCTTGAGCGCGCGGCGCAGCGGTGAGACCGGCCGGCCGTTGAGCGCGGCCAGCACCTCCATCGCCTCGGAGGTGGATTCCGGGAAGGGCTCCGGTGCCGGAAGCGGCTCGGGGACCGGAAGCGGCTCGGGGACCGGCAGCGGCTCCGGGGCCGGGGCGGGCTTCGGCTTCGGCGGCGGCACCGGCAACGGCTCCGGGCCGGGGGTGGGCTCGGGCTCGGGCAGCGGCCTCGGCTCCGGGTGGGGCTCGGGGGCCGGTTCGGGCACCGGGGCCGGGGCGGGCGGCTCCGGGACGGTGTCGGTGTCGGTGTCCGTGCCCGTATCCGTGTCCGAGACCGCTGCGGCCGCGACGGCGGGCACACGAAGGACGCGGGTCCGTTCGGTGTCCTCCCGCTTCTCGAACTTCTCGGCCCGCGCGGACGGTTCGGCCTCCGCCGCCGGGGCGTCGTCGCCCGCCGGGGCTGTCCGGATGGCGAGACGGGGATCGGTGCCGACCGGGCGGAACGGCACACCGGCCCCGGCCGCTCCGGCGGGCTCGCGCGGCTCTTCCGGCAGGCGCAGGGCGGTGGTCGCGTCGTCGGCGGGCGGCCGCAGGGTGGTGGTCACCTGGTCGGCGGGCAGCCGCAGCGCGGTCGTCCGGTTGTCCGAATCCTGGACGCGCAGCTGCACGGTGGGCCCCGGCCGGACGGCCTGCTCCGCCCCGTCGTCGGCCGCGTCCTCGTCAGCGGAGTCGGCGGAATCGGCGGAATCGGCGCCTGCGGAGTCCTCGGCGACCGGGTCCGCGTCCGGGGCGGCGGCCGCACCCTCGGGGTCGG
>NZ_BAAAKJ010000299.1:11889-13302 GCF_039527695.1 Kitasatospora putterlickiae | reverse complement strand
CGTCGGCCTCGGCGGTCACCCGGGCCCGCCCGGGCTCCCCCTCCATCGGGCCCGCCACCGGGTCCGCCGCCGGCACGGCCGTCTCCTCGGCCGCCGGGGCGGCACCGGCCCGTTCGCCGTCCCGCTCCCGCGCCCGCTCGCCGTCCCGCAGCACCCTGTCGGGGGACTCGCCCACGTAACCCAGCCTCCTCAACGCCCGGCGGGGCACCGGCGAACCCGTATTTCGGGAAGCCGGCACCCTGCCCCGTGTACCTGTACAGTCTCCGCCACCGGCGACCGGATCCGGTCCCCCACACCCCGCCCGACCGGCGGTTATTGCCGTGGCACGGCCGCACCGCGGCCTGTTCAACGGTCAGACGCAGAGCCCGCCACGGCCGGTTCCCCGGCCCGATCGCAAGGTCACGATTCGGAGGCGTACTCGACAAGCCCGTGTGAGAGGCGTCACGCTGTTTCCCATCCACGCGGGGAGGCTTGGATGGGCAAGAGCCGCAGAACTGTTCCCGAGGAGCTCTTGCTGCTCGCTTTGGACCCGGCCACGGGCACCACGGCGCAGCCGCAGACCCTCGACCTCGGACTCGCCGGGGCACAGCTCGTCGAGCTGTCCCTGGCCGGACGGATCGTTCCGGAGGGCGATCGGATCGCCGTGGTGCTGCCACGGCCGACCGGCGACCCGACACTCGACCACGCGCTGGAACTGCTGCGACGACGCGGCAGCCCGGTCCGCGCGGCGCATTGGATCGGCGGGCCCCGGCTGGGGCTGCGGCAGACCTACCTGGCGCACCTGGAGCGGTGCGGCATGGTCACCGCCGTGCCCGGCCAGGTGTGCGGGGTGCTGCCGACGACGCGCTACCAGGCGTCGGACGACTGCACCAACGCCGCGATCAAGCAGCGGCTGGACACCGCGATCCGCACCGGCGTGCCGCCGGACCCGCGGACCGCGGCGCTCGCCGCGCTGGCGCACTCGGTCGGGCTGGGCAAGCACCTCTACCCGGGCAACGAGGGCCGTTCCTCGCGCTCCCGGCTGCGCGATCTGATCCGGTACGACCCGCTGGGCGGCATGGTCGCGCACGCCGTGATGGACGTGCAGAACGGCCTGCCGAGTCAGCAGAACCGTTCCGCCCAAGCGGGACCGACCTCGCCGGGCGCGGGTGGCCGACCCGGCCAGCGCGCGGCGGCCGGCCGTGGCAGCGGCGGCGGCAGCGGACGGGTCGCGGCGTCCCGCGTCGGAGTCCGCTGACGCCTTCGCGCCCGCGCGGCCGACGGGGCCAGCTCCGGAGCCCCGGGGCCGCGCCCCAAGGGCCGTACGAGGCACTCCCGCACGCCGGGCGCGGACCGGCGCGCACAGCAGCGCACACCGCGCCGCTCGCGCCCTACGGCGGCGCCGAGCAACCGGAAGCACCCGGCAGCACCCTG
>NZ_BAAAKJ010000299.1:3031-11864 GCF_039527695.1 Kitasatospora putterlickiae | reverse complement strand
AAGTCGCCGGGCGACCGCCCCTCCGCCTTCCCCCGACCGGTCCGGCCCCCACCCGGACCCCCGGCCGCGTACCGCCCCCGCACGTGCCACCAGCACCTGCGCGGCCCCGGGGCCGCACCCGCACCACGTCCGTCACGCCGCCGCACCACCACCGGACCGGACCGTGGCGCCCCTACCACTCGGGGGCGCCCGCTGTCTCACCGAAGCGCTTTTCCGATGATCTGTTCTACTGCGCTCCCGTGATTTCCCGGCGCCGACCTGATCCGGGGTGACATGCTGCTCACCATCAGGGGGTTGATCCAGATTTCCACCGTGTTCCGAGGACTTCCGTTCCAACGATCACCAGAGGTCCGACCGGAGGCCGACGTGTCCGCGAACATCAATCCCACGGTGCGCCGCCGGCGGCTCGGCGCGGAACTGCGCAAGCTCCGGGACCAGGCCGGGATGACCGCCGAGGAGGTGGCCGGCCGGCTGATGGTCTCCCAGTCCAAGATCAGCCGGCTGGAGAACGGCCGCCGCAGCATCAGCCAGCGGGACGTCCGCGACCTGTGCGACGTCTACGGGGTCGGCGACGAGGCGATGCGGGCCAGCCTGATGGAGATGGCCCGGGAGTCCCGGCAGCGCGGCTGGTGGCACGACTTCAACGACATGCCCACGCCCTACAGCGTCTACATCGGCCTGGAGGCCGAGGCCTCCTCGATCCGTGCCTACGAGTCCTCCTTCGTGCCGGGCCTGCTGCAGACCGAGCAGTACGCGCAGGCCGTGGTCGAGGGCACCCAGCCGGACACCGACGCGCTCGCCGTCCAGCGCCGCGTCCAGGTCCGGATGAAGCGTCAGGACCGGGTCAACGGGGACAACCAGCTCGGCAGCCTGTGGACCGTGATAGACGAGGCGGTGCTCCGCCGGGAGGTCGGCAGCAAGGAGGTGATGGCCCACCAGCTGAAGCACATGCTGGAGCTGAGCCAGCGCCCCAACATCACCGTCCAGGTCATCCCGTTCTCGCACGGGGCCCACCCCGGCATGACCGGGACATTCTCCCTGCTGGAGTTCCCGGAGTCAGCCGATTCCACAGTTGTCTACTTCGAAGGGGTGACGAGCGATCTCTACCTTGAGAAGGAGGCCGACGTGCGCCGCTATACCAGTCTCTACGACCACCTGCGGGCTGCCGCGCTCGGGGTGGCCGAGACCCGGACACTGATAGCCGACATTGAAGAGGGATACCACCGATGAGCCCCACCTTCGAGAACGGGACGAGCTGGCGCAAGAGCAGTCACAGCGGCGGAAACGGCGCCTGTGTGGAGATCCGCGTTCCGGACGCCGACCTGGTGGCCGTCCGCGACTCCAAGGACCCGCAGGGTCCGCAACTGCGCTTCTCCGCCGAGGCCTGGAACGCGTTCGCCACCGACGCGGGCGCCGGGGTGTTCGGCGGGTTCTGATCCGTTCCGTACCGCTTCTCGGCCAGGTGCCCGTAGCGGTGTCCACCGCCCTCCCCGGGCGGCGGGCACCGCTACGGGCATCTTCGCGTCCGTGAGCATGCCCGCGTCAACAGTCCGGGGCCGACGGCGGACGGCGCCTCAGCCGAGCACCGGGTAGCGGGCCGCCCAGGCCGCGCCCTCCGGGGTGTCGGCGCCGTGCAGCTCGGGCCCGTGCATCAGTTCGAGGACGAAGTCGTCCGCCAGCTCCAGCAGCACCCCGCGCCCTTCCAGGCCCGCCACCAGGCCGGGCGGCAGCGCGGTGTCACCGTGCAGGACCCCGAGCAGGTTGCCGCAGATCGCGCCGGTGGAGTCGCTGTCCCCCGAGTGGTTCACCGCCAGCAGCAGCCCGGACCGGACGTCGTGCGCGACCAGCGCGCAGTACAGCCCGATCGCCAGCGCCTCCTCGGCGACCCAGCCCTCCCCCAGCGCCTCGACCCGCTCGGCGGACGGCTCCCCCGCCCGCACCGCGTCCAGCGCCGCCCGCAGCGCCGCCGTGGTCTCCTCGTGCGCCGGGCGCTCGGAGAGCAGCGCGAGCGCCAGGTGCACCCCCTCCTCCAGGGTGCCGCCCCGGGCCGCGGTCTGGACGATCACCGCCAGCGCGCCGGCCGAGAGGTAGCCGGTGGGGTGGCCGTGGGTCAGCACCGAGCACTCCACCGCCAGCTGGAACACCAGGCCCGGCTCCCAGGTGGTCAGCAGTCCGAACGGCGCCGCCCGCATCACCGTGCCGCAGCCCTTGGAATGCGGGTTCTTGGGCGTCTCCAGGGTGCCGAGCCGCTCGGCGTCCGGACCGGAGAGGCCGGACAGACAGGCCTGGCCCGGCGCCCGCTGCGCGTACAGCCACTCCTCGCGGCCCAGCCAGCCGAGGTCGGCGCGCCGCTCGTCCGGGCCCCAGTCCCGCTGGGTGGCGGCCCAGCGCAGATAGGCGCGGTGGACGTCGGTGGGCGGGTGCCAGCTGCCGGTGTCCCGGCGGATGTGCGCCCGTATCAGCCCGTCGAGGGTGAACAGCACCATCTGCGTGTCATCGGTGACGGCGCCGAGCCGCCCGTACGCCGGGACGTACCCGGTGACGCCGAGCGGGCCGTGCACGGCTCGGATCTTCTCCAGCGACTCGAACTCGACGCCCGCGCCGAGCGCGTCCCCGACCGCCCCGCCCAGCAGGCACCCCCGCACCCGGCTGCGGAAGTCCTGCTGCTGGGCGCGTGACCACAGTGGCATCACGGCGGGTGCCTTTCGTCCGGGTTCGGGCGGGGTCGCGCGACGCACGGCGGGTCGCGCGCCCTCGCACTGTATTCGAATGGCCGAACGGGGCGGCAGGGTTCCCGCTCCGGTCGGTGGCGGGGACCCGCCGCCGGCCGGAGCGCGCGCCGTGGCGAAGGCTCAGTCCACCAGGGGCAGCAGTTCCGGCAGGTGCCCGTCCGAGGCCAGCGCGGCGGCCAGCCGTTCGGCCGGCACCTCGCCGTAGGTGGTGGTGCGCTGCCGGTGCGGGCGCCCGGCCGCCTCGGCGATCGCCTGGAGGTCCCGGACGGACTTGTAGCTGCCGTACGCCGACCCGGCCATCCGCGAGATGGTCTCCTCCATCAGCGTGCCGCCCAGGTCGTTGGCGCCCGAGCGGAGCATCTCGGCGGCACCCTCGGCGCCCAGCTTCACCCAGCTGGTCTGGATGTTGCGGATGTGCGGGTGGAGCAGCAGCCGGGCCATCGCGACCACCGCCCGGTTGTCCCGCGCGGTCGGGCCCGGCCGCGCGATCCCGGCCAGGTAGACCGGGGCGTTGGTGTGGATGAACGGCAGCGTCACGAACTCGGTGAAGCCGCCGGTGCGTCGCTGGATCTCGGCGAGCAGCCGCAGGTGGCCCACCCAGTGCTTCGGGGTGTCCACGTGCCCGTACATCATCGTGGACGAGGAGCGGATGCCCAGCTCGTGCGCGGTGCTGACGACCTCCACCCAGGTCGCGGCCGGCAGCTTGCCCTTGGTGAGCACCCAGCGGACCTCGTCGTCGAGGATCTCGGCGGCGGTGCCCGGGATGGAGTCCAGGCCGGACTCCCGGGCCCGCGCCAGCCAGTCCCGGATCGACAGCCCGGTCCGGGTGGCGCCGTTGACCACCTCCATCGGCGAGAAGGCGTGCACGTGGATGCCGGGCACCCGCTCCTTCACCGCGCGCGCGATGTCGAAGTAGGCGGTGCCGGGCAGGTCGGGGTGGATGCCGCCCTGCATGCAGACCTCGGTGGCGCCGACCTCCCAGGCCTGCGCGGCCCGGTCGGCGACCTGCTCCAGCGAGAGGCTGTAGGCGTCCGCGTCGGTGCGGCGCTGGGCGAAGGCGCAGAACCGGCAGCCGGTGTAGCAGACGTTGGTGAAGTTGATGTTCCGGGTGACGCAGTAGGTGACCTCGTCGCCGACCGCGTCCCGGCGCACCGCGTCGGCGATCCGGCAGAGCGCGTCCAGCGCCGGGCCGTCCGCCTGGAACAGCGCCAGCGCCTGCTCGTCGGTCAGCCGGGCCGGGTCGTCGGCGGCCACCGCGAGGGCCGCCCTGACCTCGGCGTCCAGCCGCTCCGGCGCGCCGGCCGGGCCGGGGGCGGCCGAGGCCGCCTGCTCGCGCAGCACCTCCCAGTCGCCGTAGACGTCCTCGAAGTCGGCCCGCCGGTCGCCGGTCCGGCCCTCGGTGTCGATGCCGATGTGCAGGTCGGTGCGGCCGTAGGAGGCCGGCAGGTCCTCCGGTTCCTGCCAGGGGTGGCCGGTGACCACGGCGTCGGGGCGGGCCAGGCCGGTCTCCGGGTCGGCCAGCGCCCGGACGTGCGGCAGCACCCGCGGGTCCAGCCAGGGCTCGCCGCGCCGGACGTACTCGGGGTAGACGGCGAGCCGCTCGCGCAGTTCGAAGCCCGCCGCGGCCGAGCGCTCGGCCAGCTTCTCGATCTGCGGCCAGGGGCGCTCGGGGTTGACGTGGTCGGGGGTCAGCGGGGAGACCCCGCCCCAGTCGTCGACGCCGGCCGCGATCAGCCGCTCGTACTCGCCGTCCACCAGGTTCGGCGGCGCCTGCAGGCAGGCGGACGGGCCCATGATGTGCCGGGCCACCGCGACGGTGGCGACCAGCTCGTCCAGCTCCGTGTCCGGCATGCCGCGCATCGCGGTGTCCGGCTTGGCGCGGAAGTTCTGCAGGATCAGCTCCTGGACGCCGTGGTAGGCGCGGGAGACCCGGCGCAGCGCGAACAGCGACTCGGCGCGCTCCTCGTAGGTCTCGCCGATGCCGATCAGCAGGCCGCTGGTGAACGGCACCGAGCTGCGGCCGGCGTCCTCCAGCACCCGCAGCCGGACGGCGGGCTCCTTGTCGGGCGAGCCGAAGTGCGGGCCGCCGGGCTCGCTCCACAGCCGGGTGGCGGTGGTCTCCAGCATCATGCCCATCGAGGCGGAGACCGGCTTGAGCCGCTGGAAGTCGGTCCAGCTCAGCACCCCGGGGTTGAGGTGCGGGAGCAGCCCGGTCTCCTCCAGGACGCGGATCGACATGGCGCGGACGTAGGCGATGGTGTCGTCGTAGCCGTGCGCGTCCAGCCACTCGCGGGCCTCCGGCCAGCGGTCCTCGGGCTTGTCCCCGAGCGTGATGAGCGCTTCCTTGCAGCCGAGTTCGGCGCCCCGGCGGGCGACCTCCAGCACCTCGTCCGGGGACATGAACATCCCGTGTCCCTCCCGGCGCAGCCTGCCGGGCACGGTGACGAAGGTGCAGTAGTGGCACTTGTCCCGGCAGAGCCGGGTGAGCGGGATGAACACGCTCTTGGAGTAGGTGATGACGCCGGGCCGGCCGGCCGCGTCGAGGCCGGCGTCGCGGACCCGGGCGGCGCTCGCGCAGAGGTCGCGCAGGTCGTCGCCTCTGGCCCGGAGCAGCACCGCCGCCTCGGTCGCGTCCAGCGCGACGCCGTCCCGGGCCCGGCGCAGGGCGCGCCGCATCGCGTTCGCGGTCGGGATGTTGGTTGCGTCCATGGCGCGACCCTACGCCAGTTCGCGTACCTTCCTCGTGCGTTCGGAGGAGCCGACCCTGAGGAGGCCTCAGGGTCGGCTGCGCCGCGAGACCGACCCGGAACCCACCCCGCAGGGCGATGACGCGGGCGCCCCCGGACCGTCTAATGGATACCCAGGGACAGTCGTTGACCGACGGAGGGGTTGGGAACCATGACGGACGACAGGGCGACCGCGGGCGGCGGCCCGGCGGACGAGTGGCAGGGCGCGGATCCCTACCCGTCGCGCCGGCGCACCCTGGTGCGGGTGGCCGTGCCGCTGGCGGTGACGGCCGCGATCGCCGCCGGGGTGGGGCTGGTGCCGGCGCTGGCGGACTCCTCGCCGCCGGAGCTGCCCGCGCTGACGGCGGAGCAGCTGATCACCAAGGTGCTCGGCTCCGAGGCCCAGACGCTCTCCGGCACGGTGTCGGTCTCCACCGACCTCGGCGTGCCGAGCCAGCTGCTGGGCGCCGCGGCCGGCGGGATCGGGGGCGGGGCGGCGCCCGGCGGCGGGGACCGGCCGTCCAGCGCCGCGCCCGGGTCCAGGCTGACCGCCCTGCTCGGCGGCGAGCACACCGTGCGGGTCGCGGTGGACGGGCCGGAGCGCCAGCGGATCGGCCTGCTGGAGCAGCTGTCCGGCTACGAGCTGATCCGCGACGGCGACCAGGTCTGGGCCTGGGACAGCGGCACCAACGAGGCGGTGCACCTGACCGGGGTCCGTCCGGACGCGGCGGCGGACGGCCACCGGGGCCAGGCGCCGCTGACCGGTGTGCCGACCACCCCGCAGGAGGCGGCCCGGCTGTTCCTGACCGCGAGCGCGGACTCCACCACCGTCACCGTGGACGGCACCGCGACCGTGGCCGGGCAGAAGGCCTACCGGCTGAGCGTGAAGCCCACCCGACCGGGCTCGACGATCGGCGAGGCGCGGATCGCGGTGTCCGCCGACAACGGGGTGCCGCTGTCGGTCGTGGTCAAGGGCACGGACGGCGACACGGTCCTGGACGTGCACTTCACCCAGGTCTCGTTCGCCCGGCCGGCCGCGAAGACCTTCGAGTTCACCGTGCCCAAGGGCGCCAAGGTGACGGAGCAGAAGGCGTCCGGGGCGCCGCACGACGCGGTGGCCCCGCAGGAGGCCGGGGCAGCCGCCGAGGGCCTGAACGTGATCGGCGAGGGCTGGACGACCGTGCTGTCCGCGAAGCTGCCCACCGGCGACGTGTTCGTCCCGGCCGAGGGACGGGGCCCGCGCGGACGCGGCGGCCACGGCGCGGGCAGCGGCGGCGGCACCTCGCAGAGCCCGCTGGCGCTGGCCAAGTCGCTGGGCAAGCCGGTCGCCGGCGGCTCGCTGATCAGCACCAAGGTGCTCAACGCGCTGATCACCGACGACGGCCGGGTCTTCGCGGGCGCGGTGACCCTGCCGGTGCTGCAGAGTGCGGCCGGGGTGAAGTAGTGACCCAGGCTCCCGTAACGGGGGACGTTACGGAGCCGGCCGGGGGGCCGGGCGCGGTGGCGCGCCCGGCCCCCGGTGCCGCTTCGCCCTCCCGTCCGTCCGACGACGTGATCAGGACCAGGGGTCTCACCAAGCGGTTCCGCGGCGGGCAGCTCGCCGTGGACGGCCTGGACCTGAGCGTCCCCCGGGGCTCGGTCTTCGGCTTCCTCGGTCCCAACGGCTCCGGCAAGACCACCACGATCCGGATGCTGATGGGCCTGATCGCCCCCAGCGCCGGGGTGGCGACGGTGCTCGGCGAGCCGATGCCCCGGTCGGTGGCCTCGGTGCTGCCCCGGGTCGGCGCGCTGATCGAGGGGCCGGCGCTGTACGGCTTCCTCTCCGGCCGGGACAACCTGGCCCGGTTCGACGCCGCCGACCCGGCGTCCGACCCGCGCACCCGCAAGGTCCGGGTCGCCGAGGCGCTGGACCGGGTCGGCCTGGCCGCCGCGGCCGGCAAGAAGGCCCGGGCCTACTCGCTGGGCATGAAGCAGCGGCTCGGCCTGGCCTCGGCCCTGCTCCAGCCGCGCGAGCTGCTGGTCCTGGACGAGCCCACCAACGGCCTGGACCCGCAGGGCATGCGGGAGATCCGGGCGCTGGTCCGGGAGGTCGCGGCCGAGGGCACCACGGTCTTCCTCTCCTCGCACCTGCTGGACGAGATCGAGCAGGTCTGCAGCCACGCGGCGGTGATGTCGCGCGGCCGGCTGGTGGTGCAGGGCACCGTCACCGAGCTGGCCGCCCGGGCCCGGGGCCGGCTGCTGGTGCGGACCCCGGACACCCACCGGGCCGGTGAGGTGCTGCTCGCCCACGGGGTCACCGAGGTGCGGGTCGGCGAGGACCGGGTGGACGGGGACGCCGGCGCGCTGGCCGAGGAGGCGCTGCCCGGGCTGGTCGCGGCACTGGTCGCGGCGGACGTCCGGGTGCACGGTTTCGGCGTGGAGCGGGGCACGTTGGAGGACGCCTTCGTGGCGCTGACCGGGGAGGGCTTCGATGTCGCGGGCTGAGGCGGTGCCGGCGGTCGCGGTCGCCGGCCCGGGTGCGGCGCACGGGCGGCGGTCGCGGACGGCGGCCGGGTTCCTGGCGCTGTTCCGCAACGAGCTGCTGCTGACCTTCCGCCGGATGCGGACGATCGTGCTGCTGGGGATCCTGGCGGTGCTGCCGGTGCTGATCGGCGTGGTGGTCCGGATCGAGACGGACGGGCCGCGCGGCGGCGAGGGCCCGGCGTTCATCGCCCAGGTCACCCAGAACGGCCTGTTCCTGGTGTTCACCGCGCTCGCGGTGGCGTTGCCGGTCTTCCTGCCGATGACGGTCGGCGTGGTCGCCGGGGACTCGGTGGCGGGCGAGGCGGCCACCGGCACCCTGCGCTACCTGCTGGTGGCGCCGGCCGGGCGGACCAGGCTGCTGGCCGCCAAGTTCACCGCCGGACTGGTGTTCTGTCTGGCGGCGACGGCGACCGTGGCGCTGTCGGCGGTGATCGCCGGGACGGCGCTGTTCCCGGTCGGCGACGTCACGCTGATCTCCGGGGAGACCATCGGCCTGGGCGCGGCGCTGCTGCGGGCGGTGCTGGTGGCCGCCGTGGTGGCCGCCTCGCTGGCCGGGCTGGTCGCGATCGGGCTGTTCGTCTCGACGCTCACCGGCAGCGGCATCGCCGCGATGGCGGCCACCGTCGGCCTGGTGATCACGGTGCAGATCCTGGACAGCTTCCCGCAGCTGCACGCGATCCAGCCGTTCCTCTTCACCCACCACTGGCTCACCTTCGGCGACCTGCTGCGGGAGCCGATGTACTGGGACGGGGTGCTGAAGAACCTCGGGCTGCAGGCCGCCTACGTGGCGGTGTTCGGCTCGGCGGCCTGGTCCCGGTTCACCTCGCGGGACATCACCGCCTGACCGGCACC